>JAKFUW010000119.1 GCA_021732545.1 Alphaproteobacteria bacterium
CCCTAACCCTCCCCTAGAAGGGGAGGGAAACCGTTGCTCAACAGTTCATTCATTAACTAAATCAGCCCCAGCGCTTGCATCGCCGCTTTGATTTGCGCTTTCGTAGCATCCGATGCGGGAGTGAGCGGCAAACGAAGTTCGTTTTCGCATTTACCCATCAAACTTACCGCATATTTCACGCCCATCGGGTTGGTTTCTGCAAACATCGCCTGATGAAGGTTCACCAACGATTCATGCACCACCAGTGCCTCAGCGAATTTACCAGCCAACGATAAAGATTGCACGCGAGCGCACAAGGCAGGTGCCACATTGGATGTCACCGAAAAACAGCCCTTGCCTCCCATGGCGTTGAAGCCCACGGCGGTCATATCTTCACCCGATAACAACACAAAATCATCATCCACTTTTTGGCGCATCGTGCTGACCCGCGCTAAATCTCCCGTGGCATCTTTAATGCCCGCAATGTTTGGCAAAACCGCCAGCCGCGCCAGCGTATCGTCGCTGATATTGACGATTGAGCGGGCCGGAATGTTGTAAATGATATTGGGGATTTCTGCCGCATCCTGAATGGCTTTAAAATGCTGAAATAAGCCTTCTTGGCTGGGTTTATTATAATAAGGCGCCACCACCAACACGGCATCTGCACCCGCTTTTTTGGCGTGTTGGGTGAGCTCAATGGCCTCGGCTGTGGCGTTCGATCCTGTGCCCGCAATCACGATAGCACGCCCCGCCACGGCTTGCACTGTTAGCTCCACCACGCGTTTATGTTCTTCGTGGCTCAAAGTCGGCGATTCGCCCGTAGTTCCGCACGGCACCACGCCTTGCACGCCCTGCTCTATTTGCCATTGCACCAGCGATTGCAGTGCTTTTTCATCGAGCGCACCGTTTTTGAAAGGTGTGATGATGGCCGTGAATAATCCGTGTAATAGTGTCATGAGTCTTCAGTTATCTGTTGTCAGTTAGCAAATGGTAGCCTATAAGCGCCAAATTAGGTTGATACACTGGCAACTGGCAACTGGCAACTATCAACTCAATTCGGGGAGTAGCGCAGTCTGGTAGCGCATCTGGTTTGGGACCAGAGGGTCGCAGGTTCGAATCCTGTCTCCCCGACCATCTGCTTTCGCTAATTTTGCCAAGGGCAAAATTTAGCTACGGCGTGATTGGGTGCAAGCCAATCAAAGCCGGAGCGTGCGAAGTGGATGTCACGACGAAGCCACGTCGTAGCGTAAGCGCAGACGAAGGAGCGCTGTATGTATTATGTATATCTTCTTAGAAGCCTGAGCCATCCAAAAGAAAAATATATGCGAGCGACGAAATGGGACGGCACCAGAATGCACATAACAAGATAAATATTGAGGATTTCTTATGAACCCCACCAAAAAACCAATGCCCCTTACTTTCGTAAATGGTATTAAAGATAGGATTAATGCCGAACCTGATTTTCAGCGCCCACCCGTATGGGGAACGGCACAGAAGCAAATGCTGATTGACTCCATCTTACGCAATTACGATGTTCCTAAATTTTATTGGCGGCAAACTGCGACAAAGCCCGATAAATACGATGTGGTAGATGGTCAGCAGCGCCTACGCACTATCTGGGCATTCTTCGCAGGAGAGTTCAAGCTGCCCAAAGATAATGATCCTATCGAGGGCATGGATATTGCGGGCTGCCATTATACGACTCTTCCTGACGAGCTAAGGCTGCGTTTTGATATATATTCGCTTGATGTGGTGATTCTCCAAGATACAGACGAAGAAGAAGTGCGCGAAATGTTCTTGCGGCTGCAAAATGGCACATCATTAAAGTCGCAAGAAAAACGCAACGCATACTCAGGCAAAATGCGTGATTTTGTTCGAGAAAAATCAAAACACCCATTTTTTGAGAAAGTTGGTTTCTCGAATGCACGATTTACTTATGATTTGGTCGCAGCGCAGCTTATTTGCCTTGAATTGGCAGGTGGCCCAGCGAATGTTAAAAATGCCGATCTCAACAAGATGTATGAGAAAAACACCACCTTTGATGCAGGATGTGCAGAGGCAAAAGCGGTAATGCGGGTTCTGAATTTTCTAAATGACATATTTCTCGAAAAAACCCCAGAACTGCAACGCTACAATATTATTTCTCTATATTGCCTTATATCCGAACTATCGAAGCAATACGTCATTGACGAAGTGAAACCACTTATTTACGATTGGTTTATAGGTTTTGAACAAACACGCATACGAGAAGAGCAGAAGCCGTCCGATGAAGCGGATGCAGAATGGTATGCATATAAAGAGAAGATAAGTCATAGCACCGATTCCTCTGAATCTATTCGCGTCCGCATGGAGTTCATGCTTAAGCATTTATTGGAGCAATACCCCAATCTCTCCCGTAAAGATAATCAACGAGGCTTTACTTATTTACAAAAATTAGTGGTATTTCGTCGTGATGGCGGAACATGCCGGTTAAAAATCAAATGCAGTGGCGAGAAATTAACTTGGGATGCGTGGCACTGCGATCATGTTTTGCCTTGGTCGAAGGGTGGGAAAACCACTGTGCAAAACGGCCAGATTTCATGTCCCGCATGCAACATGTCTAAGGGTGCAAATGAAGAGGCTGCATAATTACATCTCATGCAATGGACAGCGGCACTCATTCTGCGTTGGCTCCATCCATAAATGTTTACACACATTAAAATAAGTGCCTGTTACATTTTATGGTCATTTAGTTTTATTTTTGCTCAACTTTAAAAGCATCTCGCGCAACTTCCACCAGCGGGTGTGTTTGATGATAGTGAGTTCGGCGTTCAGCGCGCCGACAATGTGTTCGTGTTGATTGGCCGATTCGTGCAGCGTAGCGATTTGCGATAAAAGCTGCTGATTGATGGCTTGTTGATCGGCGAGAGTAACAAGGCATTCTTGATATTGGCGCTGAAAATCATGCGCTTGTTTGTGCCAGTCATCGCGTTCAAAAAACAACTCCTTCAGGCGAGCTTCGTGTTCAGTAATTGTTTGAAGTGCGCGGTCGCGGGCATCTTGCGTGTGGCGCAATAGCTGCGCCGATTGCTCCAGCCCACGCATGGCGGGGGCAAGGGTTGTGAGTAGCGCGAGTGATTCAGGCGATACAGCGCTAATCATGCTATCGCGTTCCAGTGTTTTTTGCTGATGCGCGCTTAGTTGCCCTGAGCGATTATCAGCCTGTTCGCGGCGCAGGCGAGGGTCGATAAACGCTACAATATCTTCATCACTTGGCAGTGTGAGCGAGGCATGATGCGAGTGTAAAAACGCATGAAGGTGAAAAATCTGACTGACGGGAACGTGCGCAAGCGTTGGGTAATCGATGTGATAAGTGGGCATCATTTTTTCAACGTTCAACATTCCCACCGCGCTATGTTCCCACAAGGCCAGCCCATAGCTTTGCGGAAAATGATTGCGCGTATGCAGCGATTGCGCGATTTCCAACGGCGGGCGATGGACATGCACTCCCACGGGCTTGGATAAATACGGCAGCCAATAAGGCAACGTCTGGCACAAACGCGGGTCTTTGATCGCCCACACACCGTGCTGATCCAACTGCTCTACCAACATTTTAATGCGAGCAATCAGATGATCGGGCAGCGCAGGTAATAAGTGTGGCCATGCTGCCAGATCATACCATTCACAATTAAAATGGCGCAAAATGGCATCGTTGATCTCGATCACATCGCGCCGTTCCCAAAAGCCTTTGGGGTTTTCGGCGTTCGCGCCGATCAGGTCATCCTCCGCGCCCAGATACGCGCCCATCATATTCACCAGCCTGGTGACTGACGACGTTCCAGAGCGGTGCATACCAAGAATGAGAATCTGCATAGATGACCTCTATTGTTGCGTCATTGCGAGTGCCCAAGGCGCGTGGCAATCTAATCTATATGGATTGCTTCGTCGCGTAGATGCTCCTCGCAAAGACGTGAATTCTTCAAACACCACTACAGCGTGCTGTGCTGTTGAAAGTGCAGGCGTTTGAGCTCGCGCCGCTGATGAGACAAGCTATGCAGTAGCAATCCTGCCAATGCACTGAGCAACGCCATAATGGCAAAACTGGCCGCACCCAATGCACGTTCGGGTTCATCCAGCGGCATCACATAGCCCAGATGTTCCATGAGAAAGGCGAGTTTATAGAGCAACGTCATTGTCAAAAATAAGGCGGTAAATATGCCAAACCATTTGAGTGGTCGCGCGGACAAATTTAAGATGAGCCGCGCCAGACTGCTGCGCTGCCCATAGCTTGCCGCGCTATTATTCACAAACGCGCGTGCATGTTCACATGGCCGCTCTGCCCACGGAATATCCAGCTCCAGCGCATGCATGCTCCATTCGAGTTCAATCGGGAAGCCACGCTCAAACGCCGCGAACGATTTCACATAGCGGCGCGAAAACACCCGAAAATCCGAGAGCGTGGCGTGTTTAGCTGCGCCATAAAGCCCTTCGCACATGCTACGGCAGGCTTTTTCTTGCGCGCAGGCTTTGCCTTCCACATAGGCGCTCACCATATCCTTACCCGATTCGACCAATGTATGAATCATGCTTGAAACGGCTAGGGCGGGATAAGCGGGGTCGCCCACCACTACAAAAATATCGGCATCGGTTTCGGTGAACATGCGACGCACCACCTTAAAGCGGTTGCCCGATGAATCAACGCGGATGGTAACATCCATTTTTTGTAAGGCCAGGCGCACACCATCGCTAGGTTCATTGCAATAGGCATAGAGCGCAGCGAAGGGCAGTTGCTGGCGGTAGGCTTGCAGCTGCTCTAGCAACGAGGGGCTAGCCGCATCGCAATGGAATAAAATCGCAATCGAGTATGAACGCATTGATTCTCCTTTTGTTTGGTATTCGCTCCGCGCTAACGCGACCACTCATACCATTTCCTAGCGTGAGTAAACGGCTTCAAGACCCGCCGTGGCAATGCGGTGCTGCCCTAGATAATAACCCACCATGGCGGCGGGGGTTTTGCCATCAAGCGGCAGGCTTTCCACATTCAGCGCCCAGATAGTAAAGATATAGCGGTGAGGTTCCGAGCCTTCGGGTGGGCACGCGCCGCCATAGCCTGCTTTGCCGTAATCGGTCATGCTTTCGACAGCGCCTCCCGGCATTTTTAAGCGGCTGGCGCCTTCGGGTAGCGAGATGATGCCTGCTGGGATGTTGAACACCACCCAGTGCCACCAGCCACTGCCGGTTGGGGCGTCAGGGTCGAACACGGTGATGGCGAGGCTTTTGGTGCCCTCTGGCACGCCGCTCCAGCTGAGTTGCGGCGAGAGGTTTTTACCCGAGCAACCAAAGCCATTATACACCTGATTCATCCGCAGCGATTTGCCAGGCAACACGCTGGTGCTGGCCAGCGTGAGCGAGGGGGAATGGTCGCTGGTTTTTTTGGTTTCAGCGATTGCCATGGGCGCTATCAACGCAGCAGCAAGGGTGAATGCACAGAGGATCAGACGCATGGTGGCTCCTTAGAAGTGGATGTTTGGATGAATAGATGAACAGATGAGCGGATATGTCAAGTTTTGATGAGGGGCGATGGATAAGGGAGGTTTTTTCTTCTCCTCCCCTGCTCGCGGGGGAGGTCGGGTGGGGGTAGCCACATACAGTAACCTGCACGAAACACTCAACCCTCACCCTAACCCTCTCCCATAGGGAGAGGGAATAGAATCATCCGTCATCAAACCATCATCGTAACTTCACCAAACTGTCATACATCTGCTGGGTTAGTCATGTTATAACTAAGATTATAGATTAGTAATATAAAAGCAGCAGAAGCAGTTGCGTTAGCGCAGAGCGACTACCAAACAAAAGGAGATTAACATGGCGGGAAATCAACAACAATCGTGGGGCAGCTTTTTGGGCGGCGCGGCCTATAACACGGTTAAATATACAGTTTTAGGAACCCTTGCCGTAGGTGCGATTTTGGTGGGTGGAAGCCTTGTTGCGAATACGTTGGATGCATTGTATCCAGATGCTGTTAAAACAGGACTTTCATATGCAGTATCTTTTGGTGATAAGGTGCAAGGGTTACTTCATTCTGTAGGGCTTGGAGACTTTTTTGGCATCACCAAGATTGCTGATGGTAACTCATTAGGAAATTATCTTGTCGATCCATCAAAAGCAACCAACACGGTGGCAGGTTATCTTGATAAATGGTCAGGTGCGGTGGATACTGGAATTGGCGACGCGCTAAAGTTTGCAGCTAATAACAAAATTGCAACAGGCGCGATTGCCGGAACAGGCGTTGTTACTGGGTCATTTGTACAGAAACTATTAGATCAACGTGCTGCTCGCTCTCAGGGTGTTAACATTGCGTAACGAATAATCGTCATCCCGAACGGCAAAGCCGGAGGGATCTGACGAAGAGAATAAAGATTCCTGCGATGCTCTGCATCGTTTAGAATGACGGATAAGGTAAGTGACTACAAGGAAGAAGGAATAAACACCATGGCAGCGACTACAACCGAGCAACCGAGCAACTGCACGTGGGGCAGTGTGTGTAAAGGCATCGCCCGCATCGCGATGGTGGTGGTGGTTGGGGTTGCAATCTGGTATGGTATTGCGGGTGTGTTAAAGCTTACTGGTAATGATATTGTTGCTAATACTATGATTGTGAATGCTAGCACCGTTGCCACGAGCATCGCCGGAATTCCCACAGCAATAGCTAGTTATTTAGGTGGATTTGTAGGGCTGGGTGGCGATGCGGCGGCTAGCGGTTCACTCACTGGTGTAGGAATGGGCGGCACATTACCTGACCCAGCCAGTGTTAATATCCCCCAAAACTTTGGTCCGGATTACGCGGATGTCGGTAAATCGTTCACTTCAGCACAAGGTGATTATTATGCTTGGAAAAAACAAATTATAGACAAAGGTTTGTGGGATACAGTTGGCACATTAGAGTCAGTTAAAAAATTGGAAACTTTCTTTAATCCTACTGGTTTGGATAGCAATTTTTCCTATGATCCAAAGTCATTTGTGGGTTCAGTTGATGCCAAATTACCTACTAGCATACCAGCTCTAAAGACTGAAATATTAGATATGAAAACTGCGTTAGCAACTGCAGAAGGTAACGCAAAAGCCGCTTTTAATGCTATTCCTGATATTGCGCGCGATGGAAATTTAAAAGTAGCAGAGATAGCAGACATTGCAAAATCTCAAACTCAGTTCACTCAATCGCTTGCTAATCATGCAACCCAAATTAGAGAGCTGGATGGGCTATATCAGGCAAAAATTGCCGGAGGCGCAGCCACGTCCACCGCTGCCCTGGCCACGGCAGTAGGTGTGGGTGCTGCGGGAACGGCGGGAGTGGCCTATTTGGCGGGTGGCCGTGAACCAAAAGGTAAATGGACAGAGCGAATAGATAACGAAAAAGTACGCAATGCTGCCTATGCCGAAGCGTTCGGCGAGCCAAGTCGCGGTTAGTTTTCATCTTATTATGACCGTCACCCCGCACTTGTTGCGGGGTCTGGCGCTATAAAAAACCAGACCCCGTCATAGGGCGGGGTGACAGTATTCACTTCATCGCAAAGCTCCAACGAATCGCGGGATATTGCGATGAACTTTCCGCGATGCTAAAGCTTGCATTGTGTGCGCGGCTAACGGCTTGGCTGAACAACAATTCGCAGCCATAGCGATGCAATAATTCCGATGATTCTTTCACCAGATCCATATCGTCGATGGTTTTCCAATGTTCGGCAACGGCTTGATTTTTTGACATGGTAATATGAAGCCGGTCATAGCGGCCCACCTCACACATCACAAAGGCTGGATTGCTTTTATCGGGCGATAAAATATCCATCCACAGCCCAAACATGCGGTTGCATAAATGCTGATCCATAGAAAGTTGCGCGTGCCAATCTTCGGGTTGCGTTGCCACTTTAAAGCTCACGGCGGCATCGAATCCGAAGATAAACACCGCACATTCCCACAGGCTGTTTACCGGATTGGTCGGCTTGTGATCGAGCACATAGAGCTTTTGATTGAGGCATAATGTATCGGCCATGCACTGACTGGCGATGAGTTGGCGTTGCACAATGTCATCGATGCGTTTGACATATTGTTGCTGCGTTGGGGCGTCCACCGCGCTCATAATATTGGCATAAGATGTCATGCTGTTGATGGGCTTATGAATGCGCTGGCGCAAGGTGTGCATCAATACATGCTGCATCAATTCGTGATCATGTTCAAAGCTCGATTCCACTTTTTGCCACTTGTTCAGCTTGCCATGAAGCGTGGTGAGTAACATATCAAAATCGACGGGTTTCTGCAAAAAATCATCGCATCCGAGCGTTTTGGCGGAGGTGCAATATTGTTTGTCGCCCCATGCGGTTAAAAACACAAACGGCGTTTTGCCGATTTGGTGGGTGTGGTGTTGGTTCATTTTCTCCAACATTTCTAATCCCGAAAGCGAAGGCATTTGAATATCGCTTAGCACCATATCGGGTTTGAAATTGGTAAATTGCTGCAAGCCCTCGCTGCCATTGGCGGCGGTGAGCACTTCAAATGATTCCTGACGCAAAAAATCGGCGATATCCTCGCGGTAATCTTGCTCGTCTTCCACAAGCAATAGGCGTTTAGGGCTTGGCATCGGGTCCTCCTTTGTTGGGTATTCGCTCTGCGCTAGCGCAACCGCTCATACCGTTTCCTAAGTTAGGGAATATAACAAGCGCTTCGGTGCCTTTGCCCTTGGCACTTTTATAGGTGAGGGTGGCATGGTTCATGGCCAAAAACTGACGCGTGATATAGATGCCGATGCCCGCCCCTTTGATGCCCACAGAATTACTGGCGCGGAAAAATTTCTGACCGATATTGGCAAGCTCGGCTTTGGGGATTCCACAGCCATGATCGCGAATTTTTAAAATCACCTGCTCATCGGTTACGGTGGTGAAAATGGTGATGGGTTCGGGCGAGACCAGCGAATATTTCAGTGCGTTGGTAAGCAGGTTGGTCAGTGCATGCTCGCAGGTATCATAATCGCCCCAAAAATGTGCTGGGAGCTTGTCGCCATTGCACTGAATGGTTTGATCGGGGAACTGCTCGTTATAATGTTCCAGCAGCTCATCGACCATCATTTGAAAATCAAAATAGCTAGGTTTTGCGGCAACGTTGCCATGCTCTAATTGCGAGAG
>JAKFUW010000009.1 GCA_021732545.1 Alphaproteobacteria bacterium
GATGGTGCAATAAATAGTCTCTTGCTCGCCCTGAAATACCCGAACCAATAATCGCAATTTTCATGGAGATACGATACGTATATTACGAGACAGGTCAATCCATTTCCAATTGAATTGTCATTCCCGCGTAGGCAGGAATCTCTCTCACCGCAAACGGTAACCTCCAGAGAAATTCCCGCCTGCGCGGATATGGCAAAAAAGTAACAAACAATATCTTAAAATCGATGAATTTTATCAGGCAACACCGAAAGCTGAACCGTTTGATCCACGCTAAATGAGTGACCGTGCGGCACATGAGCGCGAAGATTTTCTCGGCTTTCAAGCCGCACCGTCACCTCATCATCGCGGCCAATGGAATGCACGCTAAGAATAGTCGCATTCACCCCGCCTCGATTGAGTATCACATCGTGCGGGCGAACGCCTAATGATTCAGATTGCGAGGTATGTTGCGGCGAGAGAGCTTGCGCAATGCTGGCATCAATAATATTCATATCGCCCAGCGCTTGCGCCACGTAAGCATCGCGCGGATGATGATAAAGCTGTTGCGGCGTACCATATTGATGAAGCGCACCGCCCGCATCGAACAACGCAATCCGATCGCCCATGCGCATGGCCTCATGCGCGTCGTGCGTCACCATCAAACAGGTGATACCTTGCGCTTTGATCAACGCCCGCGTCTCAGTGCTTAAACTCAAACGCAGCATAGGATCCAGGTGCGAAAACGGCTCATCGAGCAAGAGTAATTTCACCTGAGGCGCAAGCGACCGCGCCAGCGCCACGCGGTGTTGCTGCCCACCTGAAAGCGCATGAGGATAGGCACTTGCACGATCTTTCATCTCGATCATCTCTAATAATTCGTTCACACGTTTGTGTTTGTTTTCGTCTGATAATTCGCGCACTCCAAATCCGATATTTTCAGCAACCGTATGATTGGGAAACAAGGTGGGTTGCTGGAACACCATACCAATGCCGCGTTTGTCGGGCGGCACCGCATCATGCGGGCCAGATAGCACAAAACCACCCAGCGCAATGGTGCCGTGATGCAATGGCTCCAACCCAGCAATCAGCCGCAGCAGCGTGGTTTTGCCACTGCCTGAAGGCCCCAACAAACACACACATTCGCCTTGCGCCACATCGAGGTTGAGTGCAGGAATCACCGCTTTCGCGCCATATGAAAAAGCAAGTTGATGAATGTGTAAAAACCGTTGCGCAGCGTTCATGATGATTGACCTTTTTCCACACTGTGCCACGCCAGAACGCCTACCGCAACCATACTAATCATCACCAGCATCAGCGCCGGAACCGCACCATCGCTCAAGCGGCCATCGCTCATCAGTTCATAGGAGCGAATGGCCAGTGTATTCACATCAAACGGGCGCAGCAACATGCTGGCGGGAAGCTCTTTCATCGTATCAGCAAACACCATTAATCCGCACACGACCAACGGCGATTTGAGTTGAGGCCAATGCAGCGTGCGAACAACACCCAGGCGGCTTTGCCCAAGCAGCCTTGCGGCATCATCGGCGTGGCTGTTAAAGCGCGCAAGTGCCGAAGAAACCCCACCATACGCCACCGCCAAAAAGCGAATCGCACACGCAATGATCATCGCCGCGATACTTGCGGTTATCCATAGCGGCGGGCGCTGACCTTGCACGCTTTCAATGATATCAGCAATCGTTTGATCGAGCCGCAGCAGCGGTACAAAAATCCCCACCGCAATCACCGATCCTGGAATCGCGTAACCCATCGTGGCCAGACGCACTAATGCGCGCAGCCACGGCGCGCTCCACCACATCACCGCATAGGCAAATATCAGCGCTAAAGCAAGCGCCAACAATGCCGTCAAACTCGCAACGATGATCGATGTTCCAAGCGCCTGCCAATGCTGCACATCGGCGGAAATATTTTGCGCAAGCGCCCAGTGCAACATCTGCAATACAGGAATTCCAAAGCCCAGCGTCACCGGCACACAACACAGCGCCAACCGCCGCCACCCGCGCGCGCAAGTTTCTGGCAGCGCCCATGCTGCTCCTTGTTTATCATCGCGTAGTTGCCCAAATTGATGGCGGCGTTGCCTACGCTCAATCACCAGTGCGCCCGCCACCATTAACAGTAAAAAACACGAAAGGGCTGCGGCCAGCGGCATATCGCCCAAGCCCAGCCACGCGCGATAAATGCCCGTGGTAAAAGTAGCCACGCCCATGGCTTGCACCGTTCCAAAATCGGCGAGCACCTCCATCATCACCAGCGCTACCGCCACCACGCACGCAGGGCGCGCCAGCGGCAGCGCAATCGTCATCAGCCAGCGCGAAGTCGGTACGCCCAGCAACTGCGCATTTTCAAACCACTGGCGGCATTGCGAACCAAAGGCCAGCCGCGCCAGAATATACACATACGGATAGAGCGCGCAGGCCATCACAAACGCTGCGCCACCCAGCGAGCGAATTTCAGGAAACCATGTTAGCTCCTGCTGGTTTGTGATATCTCGTAACTGCGATTGAACCACGCCCGCACTATCGAACAAATCAGCATATGCAATCGCCGATAAATAAGCCGGAACCGCAAGCGGCATCATGAGCAACCATTGCAACACGCCGCGCCCAGGAAAGCGATACATGCTCACGCTCCACGCGGTGCCCACGCCCATGATCAGCGCAAGCGCTCCGGTTAAAAGCGCGAGCGAAATGGAGTTGAAAACATAATCAAAAAGTTGATTTTTAATCAGGTGATTGAGCGCGATACTATCAGCCTGCACCGCCTGAAGCAGGATGGCCGCAAGCGGCAAAAGCAGCAGCGTTGCCAGCAACGCCACTGCCCATTTTACGGTGCGAGCACGCGCCCGCATTCGCCATGATCGCTGCAAAATTTACTGCCAGCCTGCTTGATCAAACAGCAGCACCGCCTCTTTGTTGAGCTTGCCCACTTTTTCAAGCGCTAACGTATCGAATTTGGGTGCACCCCATGCAGCCACAATTTTAGAAATCGTGATGCTGGGGTTAGCTGGATATTCAAAATTATGCTCTGCAAAAAACTGTTGTGCATCCGCGCTGCTGAGATATTCCAGCACAGCAGTCGCTTCTTTCGGGTGCTTAGATGCAGCCACCAGCGCGCCGCCACGAATGTTTACATGCGCGCCACGATCTTGCTGATTCGGGAAAATGATACCCAGTTTTTTCGCATAATCACGATCGGATTTGTCGGCGCTGGTTTCCAGCAAGCCATAATAATAGGTGTTGGAAATGGCGATGTCTCCCTTGCCGCTGGCCACCGCGCGCAGTTGGTCACGATCACCGCCGGCGGGCTTGGATTTCATATTCATAACCACACCTTTGGCCCAAGCCAATGCCTTTTCTTTACCATCATTTGCGATGATCGAGGCCAGCAATGATTGGTTATAGTCATTGTTCGATGAACGCACCATGATTTTGCCCTTCCATTTGGGGTCGGCCAAATCGGCATAGGTGCTAAGTGCATCAGGTTTCACACGGTCTTTGGCATAAAAAATCACGCGCGCGCGAGTGGTAAAACCAAACCAATGACCACCACTTTCACGCAGATGCGCGGGGATATTTTTCTCCAGAACCTCTGATTTTACCGGCGCTAAAGTGCCTTGCGCTTGCAGCTTATAGAGGTTCGCCACATCCGCCGTCATCACCAAATCAGCAGGGCTGTCTTTTCCTTCCAGCTTGAGGCGCGTGAGCAATCCGCCCTCTTCAATGCTGGTTAATCGCACCTTAATAGTAGGATTGGCCTTTTCAAATTTTTCCAAAATCGGGCGGATCAAAAATTCTTTCTGGGTTGAATACATATTCACGGTCACAGGCTGTGCCGCCTGTGCCATGACGCCGCCGATAACAGCCACAGCTGCTGCCGATACCCACATTACTACGCGCCACATTTGCATTGGATTATCCTTCTTTGATGGTTGAATTTAATTGAGAATGAATCTCATTCACGCCGCTTATACGAGCGTGCGGGTCAGATGTAAAGGGGAAAAAATATGTCACCCCGCACATTCCATGAGCGGTCGCGCTTGCGCGAAAGCGAATGGCATAGTTGCGGGGTGACAGGGAATAAATGACTTCGTTTTTAATCTACGCCGCTTTTTGAGCTTTCACATTTTTGCGCAAGGCTTCTGCCGCTTTCACCATGGCAGCAAGGGCCGGTTCCACCTCTTTCCAGCCACGGGTTTTCAGGCCGCAATCGGGGTTCACCCAGAGTTGTTCCGGCTTTAACACATCAAGTGCTTTGAGCATCAGTTTTTCCATTTCCTGCTGACCTGGCACGCGCGGGCTGTGGATATCATAGACGCCTGGCCCAATTTGGTTCGGGTATTTAAAGGCCACAAATGCATCAAGCAATTCCATCGCCGAGCGCGAGGTTTCAATCGAGATCACATCGGCATCCATCCGCGCCACCGCTTCAATGATATCGTTAAATTCCGAATAACACATGTGAGTATGAATCTGGGTTTCGTCTTTTGCGCCTGAGGCACAGACACGGAACGCATCCACCGACCATTGCAGATAATCCGCCCAATCGGCTTTGCGAAGCGGCAAGCCTTCACGCAGCGCTGCTTCATCCACTTGAATGATTTTGATACCCGCTTTTTCCAGATCCGCCACTTCATCGCGAATCGCCAGACCAATTTGTTTGCAGGTGACCGAGCGCGGTTGATCATCGCGCACAAAGCTCCACTGCAAAATGGTGACTGGACCGGTGAGCATGCCTTTCATCAATTTTTCAGTCTTGCTTTGCGAGAATTTCGCCCATTCGACCGTCATGGGTTTAGGGCGCGATACATCGCCGAAAATCACCGGAGGCTTCACACAGCGCGAACCATAAGACTGCACCCAGCCATTTTGCGAAAACACAAAGCCGCTAAGTTGTTCGCCAAAATATTCCACCATATCGTTGCGCTCAAATTCGCCATGCACCAACACATCAATGCCAAGCTCTTCTTGCTTGCGAATACAGCGTACGGTTTCTTCTTCCAAAAACGTCTGATAATCCGCCGCAGACATCGTGCCTGCTTTGAAGCTGGCACGCGCCGCGCGCACCTGCTCGGTTTGTGGGAACGAACCGATGGTGGTGGTGGGCAAGGCTGGTAGTTTCAGCAATGATTCCTGCAGCGCGATACGTTTATCGAATGAGGAGTTGCGCGTTATCATCTTTGCGTCCACGCTTGCGGTGCGTTGTTTCACGGCATCGCTGTGAATGCGCGTGCTGGTGCGGCGCGCTTGCATCGCGGCTTCATTTTCGGCTAGTGCCGTTTCAACCGATGAAGCGCCGTCATTGGCGGCTTTGGTGAGCGTAGCCATTTCCACGAGCTTTTGCTGAGCGTACGCCATCCATTGCTTAATTTCTGCATCCAGCTTCACTTCGGCAGCCATATCAACGGGACAGTGCAGCAGTGAGCACGAAGGCGCAATCATCACACGGTCAGAACCCAGTGCATCAATCGCAGGCTGCACCTTGGCGAGCGCCGCTTTAAAATCGGTTTTCCAGATGTTGCGGCCATCGACCACGCCCAGGCTTAAGCTTTGGATGGGTTTCACCAGTTTAAGCACATCAGCCAATTGGTTTGGCGCGCGCACGAGATCAACATGCACCGCTGCCACAGGCAGCGAAAATGCCAGCTCTGAATTATCGCGCAGCCCTTCAAAATATGTAGTCAGGCACACTTTAAGTTTGGTTGAAGAAAGTGTCGCATAGGCGTCTTTATAGGCTTGCGTGGTGTGAGCATCTAAGTCCATCGCCAGATACGGCTCATCAATCTGCACCGACTGCGCACCGGCTTGTTCCAACTCGGCCAGTAATTGCTGATAAACGGGCAGCAACGCTGGCAACAACGCCAACACATCCGCATCGGCCTTATGATCCGCGCCATGCGAGCAGCCCGCGTGATGCACATGAGCACCCGCCGCAGCGCGCATTTTCCCTATCATCAAGAAAGTGATGGGGCCAAGAATGACAGGGCGCGTGGTGATGCCTTGTGCTTTGGCTTCCAAAAATTGTTCCACCGGTTTTTTGCTGCTAAGGGCAAAATGTTGGCCCGCTTCAAATTCAGGCACAATATAATGATAGTTGGTATCGAACCATTTGGTCATTTCCATCGCCACCACATCCACGCCATCGGTTTGGCGGCCACGCGCCATCGCAAAATATTGGGTGAGCGCATCCGCTGATTTCAAGCCCGCATAACGCACAGGTTGCGCACCAAACATCTGGATATGATCGAGCACTTGATCATACATCGAAAAATCGTTCGAGGGAATCACATCGATTCCAGCGTCCTTCTGGCGCTTCCAATTCTCGGCACGCATGGTTTTGGCAACCATCTGCAAGGCATCCGCAGAGCTTTCACCCTTCCAAAAAGATTCGAGTGCTTTTTTGAGTTCGCGGTTCGCGCCAATACGCGGAAAACCAAGATTTGCTGCCAATACCATGTAAAATGCTCCCACTTTTTGAAGATGTTGAACACTGTTTATAGCCCAGATTTGCGCCGTTTCAAGGGAATAATGGATAAATAATCTTACTTGATGACTGATTGCTCATATTCAAACAAGCCTATTTTATTGACTTCCCCCATGACAAGTCATAAAATAAAATCACAAATGCTGAGGCTGTTCGAAACGGGTGCCCATGATTTTCTTAGGAGATAGGCATTCCTTCCTTTTTGAGGATAGGCAGCCCAGCGCCCTAATACTCTTGTATTCTGATAATTTTTTCTTCTGTGGGAATTAACCTGCTATCATTCAAGCAGTCATACCAACGCTGCGCCTTAGGGCAATCTAATCTCAGAAACGAACGATTAATACAACCAGCAACCATATCGGCAAGCTGGATCAGCACATCACTTCTTGAATCGTGGAAGGTGAGCTTACGAATGGAGTGATTTTTCAACGTCGCGTTTAGATATGCTCGAACGGCAAATAAGATCCGTTTGTTTCCTTGACGATCCATTTTGATACGGAGCGTAGTATTGGTGCCAACTAGGCGAAATGCCTCTGAAATCACGTAATAACTGAACTCTTTCGGATTTTTGCGCAGAACATCATCCGTGACTGCAGCTTTTTCAATTGTAACATACTTTACAAAAAACCGACATCGCTTAATGCCTTCAAAGAACATATCCCGCTGGTTGTCATTGCAACGGTGGAAATGAAACTCGGGTTTGCGAAACCACTTCGAATCCTTCATTTCCTTAATTTTCTCCGCAGTGTTCTCAGCATCATCAGGGGTTTCAAAACACACCAATGCAACTGTAAAATATCGGGAACTTGATGGATCAAACCCCGGATCACCACTTTCATCAACGAATAGAAGCATGGACACCATGATAACAACCGCTCATCACTTTAACAGGCAAAAAATGAGTTTATTCCATATCTTGAAAATATTTTTTGCTGCACCGCAGCTACCGCATTGCACGATAAGATTATGAAATGTAAATGATTTTTTAATCTTTTATGGTATAGTATGAGTAATGGCAACGACTTCTATTCCTCTGTTTCATTTTTACGGCGTGTGTGAACGCACTCACGGTGGATTTTTGGCCGAACCGCTCAATGTTCTCTCAAGCCTCGGGTTTTTCATCGTTGGCTTTGCGATTTTGCGCTACTACCGCAACCACCCCGATATCAAAGGCAAATGGATCTGGGATATTCACGCCCTCACCTTTTTGATTTTCTGGATTGGTGCTGGCAGCACATTGTTTCATTCATTCCCCAATAAAATGACCGAGATGATGGACATCATTCCGATTGTGATTTTCATCAACATTTTTTTCCTCAGCATCATCATTCGCATAGGCCAAACCAATCTGTTTCAAACCATTGTGTGCTTTCTGGCATTTGGTGGCGCGTCGCACTTTTTTGTTACCCAATTTCCTAACGCCATGAATGACTCCATCGGTTATTTATCGAGCATGGCCGCGCTGGTGATGGTGGCGATTTATTTACACATGAAACGCCGCCCTTCGGCGCAACAGTTTTTGCTCGCGGCACTTATAGGTGTGGTATCGCTGTTTTTCCGCTCGATTGATAATGTGGTGTGCGGCCATATGGCGGTGGGTACGCATTTTATGTGGCATAGCTGCAATGCGATTTTGCTTTATATTCTGATGCGTCAGGTGATTCGCAATGTCAACCGCGAAGCGCGGATGGCGCGGTTGCAACGCATGTATTTGAGTTGAGTATTTTCCTGTCATTCCCGCGTAGGCGGGAATCCAGTCTTTTTCTTTTTATAAATATTTTCTGACGGCCTAATCGGCCTTCTGGATCCCTGTTTTCGCAGGGATGACAAGCTTCTAAAAATCTGCTAAGACATAGTCTATGCAAGACACCGCCCACACCCCTGATTATTTGCTCGCTTATTGCGAACGCGCAGGTCATGCTGGCTTGTGGGCCGAGCCACTCAACGCCATCACCAATCTTGCGTTCATCTGGTTTGCCTATAAAGCGTGGCTATTATTTCGCGATATAGATCATCGCTCATTCAAACGCATCGGCGATATCTGGGTGCTCACTTTCGCCATGGTTGCCATCGGCATCGGTAGTGGTCTGTGGCATAGCTACGCCGCACCAGGGTGGACGGTGATCGCCGACATTGTGCCGATTTATATTTTCATTAATGTGTGCGTGTTTAGTTTATTTATACGATTGCTGAACTTTAAATGGTTTCAGGCTATAGTCGTTTGGATTGTGTTTACCACAGCAAGCGTGGCTGCCGAACTCTATCTGCCCCGTGACCTGTTCAATGGCTCGATCATGTATGCGCCATCATGGGCGATGCTGGGCGGCGTGGCATTGTTGCTAAACATCCGCAAGTCGCCTCATTCGCCTGATTTGTGGTTTGCAGTCCAAATTTTCACCGCATCCTTGTTGTTTCGCACCATCGATCAGACCACCTGCGATTCCAACCCATTCGGCACCCATTTTATCTGGCATCTGCTGAATGCAGTGCTGCTGTTTAATCTGGTCAAGACGTTGGTGAAGAAAGCAGATGAACGGATGAACGGATGAATAGATACTTCTCTTCCTCCTCCCCCTATGGGGGAGGATCGAGGTGGGGGTTGCCACAACGCATAAGC
>JAKFUW010000059.1 GCA_021732545.1 Alphaproteobacteria bacterium
TGCAAGGCCCCAGCACCGCGACGATATTGGCGCGGCTCGCACCCAAGCCTTCCATCGCGGCGATGGTGTTCTCAATCACGCCGCCCAGCGCACCCTTCCAGCCTGCATGCGCGGCACCGATCACTTTTGCTTTTTCATCGGCAAACAATACCGGCCCGCAATCGGCAGTGAGAATACCCAGCGCGTGATTGGGTATATTCGTGACCATCGCATCAGCTTGCGGACGCACCGCATCCGACCAAGGCACGCGCACACACACCACCTTGCTGCTATGGATTTGCGACAGCGTAAACAACCCTGCATCTTCGGCTTGAAGTTCCTCCATCACACGCCTGCGATTTTCCGTCACGGCGCGCGCATCATCGCCCGAACCCGGCCCGCAATTAAGGCTTGCATAGATGCCTTGGCTCACGCCACCTTCGCGTGTAAAAAAACCGTGGCTAACCGTTTCAATGGCGCTGAGTGTGGGTGATTTAATCCGCATAAAAACCCGATGGCGTCGCGTGATGATCGGCGACAATCGCCATCACTTTGAACAAATCACCCATTTGCGCGGGGTCAATTAAGCGCTTAGCACCCACAATCAACTGATGCGCTTGCTCGGATGATGCGTGCTGCAGCAAGCGCTCGATGCGCGCTTCAATGCCTAGCCTCACCAGAAATTTGCCTTGTTCGGTGGGGCCACACACCGCCATGCCATGATCTTGCGCCACTTCGCGCAACGTCGCAAAATCAACATGCGCGGTGATGTCGGCATCACCCGGCGTTTTCAACACGGGATGAAACAAATGATCGCGCACGGCTTGCAGTGTGTCTTGATGGCTATCACCCAAATAGCCATAATCAATCATCAGCATGGCACCACCATATTCACGCATGTGATCGCACAGCGCACCGATGATGGATTTGGCTGGCTGGCAACTTTCAATGATCGTGCCATCTTTGATTTTCATATCGCCCTTGGCCAATGATAAACCGCCCGATTCCATCACAAAGCACAGCTCGCCTGATTCAGTGTCGATACCCACTTTGCGTTCACGAATCCCTTGCGGCGTTTGCACATGCTGACGAATGGGCAGCGCATCAAAAAATTCATTCGCCACAATATAAAGCGGTTTTTCTGGAAGCTCATCAATCGACTCCACCCACTCCAACCGATCATGCGCATCGGCCAGCGCATGAAATTGCGCGGCTTGTAACACGGGGCTGGTTTCCACCAAATGCACGCTGATGGATTCATGAAAATCCTCCAACGCGTAGGTCGCACGCAACGCATCATTCATCAACGTGCCGCGCCCGGGCCCAAGCTCTACTAGCGCTGCAGGCCCTGCTCCGGCTTGCGACCACATATCCGCGCACCACAGGCCTGCAAGCTCGCCAAACACCTGACTGATTTCAGGCGCAGTAATAAAATCGCCCTTAGCGCCAAACGGATCTTGCTTGATGTAATAGCCATGCACGGGATGACTCAGACACAACTCCATATAATCGGCAACCGACATCGCGCCATGCTCGCGGATTTTTTGTTTAATCAACGGCTCCAAACTCATGCGGCTGTCTTTCTGCTTTGCTGCACCAACACCAAACCAACAAGGATCATTGGGATGCATAATAGCTGCCCCATGGTGATGTGGGCAAACAAAAAGCCAAGCTGCGCATCGGGTTCGCGGAACAATTCGACAAAGGCGCGAGCACAGCCATAGCCGATTAAAAACACACCTGCCAAACATCCGCGCTTGTAATAGGCTTTTGTGAATTTTAATAGCAGCATAAGAACACAAAATAATAATCCGCCCTCCAGCGCCGCCTGATAAAGCTGGCTGGGATGGCGCGCAAAAGGCCCACCATGCGGGAACACCATCGCCCATGGCGCATCGGATGCTCTGCCATACAATTCGCCATTGATAAAATTAGCGAGGCGCCCGAAAAACAATCCAATCGGCGCCGCACACGCCACCTGATCCATCAGCCGCAGATAATCAATGCTGTGGCGCTTTGCAAAAAAATAGAACGCACCAATCACACCGATCAACCCGCCATGAAAGGCCATGCCCCCATGCCAGATCATCGGGATTTCGGCGAGATTTTGTAGATAATAGTCAGGCTTATAAAACAGCACATAACCCAAACGCCCGCCAACAATGATGCCCACCACCGCCCACACAATTAAATCTTCGAGTTGCTTGGGATTCATCAAAGGCGAGGCAACGCGGTTGAATCGTTTGAGCAAATGCGCCCCCAGCAAAATGCCCGCAATATAGGCCAGTGCATACCAACGAATGGCAACGGGCCCGATTTGTATCAACACAGGGTCAATTGTGGGATAGGTTAGGAGTGATAGAGAGAGCATGGATATCCGTGCATAAAATCATTATTAAACTGTTACATAACCAAAGAAATCTGTCATTCCCTGAATTTTTGCATTTCGCAAAAATTATAGGGGAATCCAGCCAATTTTCTAGATTACCTTAGAATTGCTTTGCAATTCAGGTAATGACGAAGTTGCCTAATAATACTGATCGTCTTTCATCAAGTAACCTTGCACAAAATCGCGCACGCCCTCTTCCAATGAAGTAAAGGGTGCACTGTATCCTGCGGCACGCAAACGGCTGATTTGCGCTTGAGTCAGATATTGATATTTGGATTTAATGTTTTCGGGCATATCAATATATTGTGCGCGGTAGGGCTTGTTCATCGCCAAAAACACTGCTTTGGCAAGGTCTTCAAAGGTGCGTGCCTCGCCTGTGCCAAGGTTAAACAAGCCACTGGCCGCAGGGTTGGCGATCAACCAACGCACCACATCCACGCAATCGCGCACATAGATAAAGTCGCGCTTCTGGCCACCATCGGGGTAGGCTGGGTTATAAGATTTAAACAGCTTAACGGGTCGGTTTTCACGCACATGCGGAAAAATTTGCGAGGCCACACTCATCTGCGCGCCTTTGTGATATTCGTTGGGCCCGTAGACATTGAAGAATTTCAAACCCACCCATTGCGGCGGTAATTTATCGCCACGGCGCACACTGGCTGCCACAAATTGATCGAACAATTGCTTGCTCCAACCATAAGCATTCATCGGGCGCAATGTGCAAAGATAACCCTCGGATGCATCATCATCAAAGCCTTGCTCACCATTACCATAAGTGGCAGCCGAAGACGCATAAATCAGGGGCTTCCCGGCATCCACACACCAGCGCCACAATTGGCGCGAGAATGAAAAATTATTTTCTAAAAATAAATCGACATCGGTTTCCGTGGTCGATGAAATCGCGCCCAAATGCACAATGGCTTTGAGGTCATCTTTATTGGATTCGAGCCAATAAAAAATCTCATCGGGCGAAATAATTTCAAAAATGCGATGCTTGCTCAGGTTGCGCCATTTTTCGCTGTGGCCAAACTGATCGCACACCACGGCGCGATAATCTTCACGGTCGGCAATGTCGCCCGCGATATTGGATCCGATAAAACCGGCGCCGCCAGTAATCAGAATGCGCTGCATGGTGCTCTCCCTTGTGGTATTTAGTATCTGGTATTTAGTATTTAGTGAAGAAGCTCACCAGATACCATTTACGAAATACCAATTACATTTACTTGGGAGCCAGTTTGCGCTAAAAACCATTCATCCTCAAGCAAAGAAGCAAGGATGCGTCAACCGCCCATCATTTTATCGGAGCACATTATGCAAAAAGATCACCCTTTCTTTGAAGACCTCTCCAAATTGGCCTCTGGCGCTGCGGGCGCGGTGATGGATATGCGCCGTGAAGTGGAAAGCATGGTTGCCGCTCAATGTCAGGGATTGTTGGAGCGCATGAATCTGGTGCGACGCGACGAGTTCGATGCGGTGAAACTCATGGCACAAAACCAACATGCGCAGCTTGAAACCCTAAAAGCGCGGCTGGAAACGCTTGAAAAAGAACAGCATAACCATTAATTCTGGTCTTTGATAAAAGCTCACGCCCCCCATATATAGAGATGTAATATCCACAGCTCGTCTATATTTAGTAAAAATATACTGCCTCGCACCATATTTTGTTGGAGTTTGACATCAAAATTTGCTTATAGTGTGTTCAGCCGATTTATCGGCATGTTCTCCTGCGTAACCCCATGGGAGTGTCTATGACCGCATCTTTTCTCGACTCTACCTCGCTTTCCCCCAATCCACTCGATATTGCTGAACAGCTGATTGAATCGCGCGAATGGCTGTTTGACCGCCCGATGGACGAAGAACTGCTGGCCGAAGTAACAGGCAGCTGGTGCAATTATCGCGTATGGTTTACCTGGCAGCCCGAGCTTGAGGTGATGATTTTCTCGTGTGCATTCGATAATAAAATCCCCGAAACAGGCACCAAACGGCTCTATCCCATTCTGGCTGCGGTGAATGAAAAAATGTGGCTGGGGCATTTTGATTTATGCTCAACAGAACATACCATCATGTTTCGTCATGCGCTGCTGCTGCGCGGCGGCAAGGGCGCAACATCCGAGCAAATTGAAGATTTAATCGACATCGCCATCAATGAATGTGACCGCTTTTACCCCGCGTTCCAATCGGTGGTGTGGGGCGGCAATCAGGCTCAAGACGCGCTCGAAATTGCACTGATGGATACGGTTGGCGAAGCATGATTCCTGCGGCTGGCCCGACGCTGATTATCGGCGGGGGCAATATGGGAGCGGCGCTCGCGCGTGGCTGGGCTACGGCCTTTGGCGCAGCCGGGGTTATTGTCGTTGAAAATGACGCATCCAAACGCCACACTCTCGAAACCGAACTTCACATTCAAACTTGTGCAGGCGTCGATATGGCGCATCATACACAGCAGGCTGGCGCCATTATTTTAGCGGTAAAACCCGATGCAGTACTGGCCATTGCCACATCCTTATCGTTGATGAAACTTTCTCAAAATACGCCCCTCATCAGCATCGCCGCAGGCGTGGAACTTGGTCGCTATGAAGCGGCCTTTGGTCGTAACCATCCCATCATCCGCGCCATGCCCAATATCGGGGTGCAGGTGGCTCAAGGCGTCACCGCGTGCATTGCAAATGCTGCAGTGCAACATGAACATCAACAACTCGCCACTTCGTTATTTTCTGCCGTTGGTAGCTGTCACTGGTTAAACGATGAATCGCAGATGCACGCCATCACCGCCATCAGCGGTAGCGGCCCCGCTTATGTGTTTTATTTTATGGAATGTTTGATGAATGCTGCGCGCGCGCTTGGTTTACCCGAAAATATGATCGCGCCACTGGTGTGTCAAACAATGTCTGGCAGCACCATTTTGGCACAGCAACAGCCCGATAATATCGAGGCATTACGAGTGAGCGTCACCAGCCCCAAAGGCACCACCCACGCGGCGCTAGAGGTGCTTCAAAGCCATTTACCGGAGCTATTAAAGACCGCTACGCAGCACGCGGCTAATCGCTCTTTGGAGCTTGCCCACAATTAATTTATGTTGCAGTGCACAAAAGGCTTGACGGCTTCACTTTCTTCTGACATATTGCACCGCAACATGGCTTGCATGTGTATGCCATTATTACTTTATGGAGAATGAACATGATGAATAAAAATCCCTTTGCTGATTACATGAAAATGTTTTCGGACTTTAAAGCACCAAGCATGAATCAAAATTTTGATATGAACAAAATGATGAACATCAGCCGTCGCAACGCAGAAGCTTTTTCGGCTGCCGGTTCAGTGGTTGCTGAAAGCGTGCAGGCGATTTCTCGCCAGCAAGCGGAAAGCGCTCGCCGCAACGTTGAAACCATGCTGAAAACCGCTAAAGACATGATGGTAACGGGTTCGCCTGAAATCAACACCAGCAAGCAAGCTGAATTCACCAAAACCTTGTTCGAAACGTCGATGAACAATTTTCGTGAAATGTCTGAAATGGTGACCAAATCGATGTTTGAAGCATCAGACGTGCTTAATAAGCGCGCCGCTGAAACCATGGAAGAAATGGGCAACCTCGCTAAAGCTGCTTAGTTTTTTACTTCCAAAATTTACCCGGGGCGCGGAATTTTATTTCGCGCCCTTTTTATTGGTCACGCGGAATGATAAGCGTCACGCGCAAGCCACCTTCTGCACGGTTCTCTAATTGAATATCGCCGCCATGGCTGTGCAGCACATCGCGCGCAATGCTAAGCCCCAGACCCACGCCGCCCGTTGCTACATTGCGCGATGGATCAAGCCGCGTGAAGGGGCGAAACACAAATTCATGTTCGGATTGCGCAATGCCAGGGCCAGAATCGCTGACCATCACGCGGATATGTTTGGGTTTTACCACTACTTCCACATGCGCCACTTTTCCATAACGCAACGCATTATCAATCACATTTTGCAAGGCGCGCTGCATCGCAACGGGTCGCCATAAACCGCTGATCGAATCCAGCGAAGCAAGGTCGCCCAATGTGACGGATTTATGGCTACGCTGATAATTGGCGATGATGGTTTTTAAGAAACCTGAAAGGTCAATGCGCTCGCCAGCTTCTTGGGTGGTGCCTTTAGCAAAATCGAGATATTCGTGGATCATATGTTCCATTTCCACCACATCTGATTCCAGCTCCGATTTGGATTTTTCATCCAGACTTAACATCGCAAGCTGAAGCTTAATGCGCGTCAGCGGCGTGCGTAAATCATGCGAGATGCCTGCCAGCATTTCGGTACGAGTCGCCACCTGGCGCGCAATCCGGTCGCGCATCACCATAAAGGCTTTTCCCGCTTGGCGAACTTCGGCGGCACCACGGGGTGAAAATCCAGGAAAATCTTGGCCCATCCCAAATTGTTCGGCAGCTTGCGCCAATTGACGAATGGGTCGCATCTGATTGCGCAAAAACTGAATGGCAATCAGCATCAGCACCAATGATACGCCACTCATCCACGCCAAGAACGCATAGGTGGTGGTGCTGGCAAGTCGTTTTCGCGTGGTTTGCATCACCAACACACCATCGTCCATCAGCACCGATATCTGAATCAGTTGGCCGTCATCTTTAGGCTGAATCATAAAAGGGTGCGTGAGCAATCGCCGCAACTGTTCATAAAATTCAGGGTAGATTTCTTTACCTATTTCTTGTTTAAAAATCTTTGTACTGGATGTATCGAATATCACATCGATACCCATGTGACCTCCCAAACGCTTGATGGATTTTGATGCAGAACCCATCTCTTTTTCACGCACCAGCAATACCACTTCTCCCGCCAACGCACTCGACATATTGCGAACAACACTATCCCAATGGCGCTCATAAAACACATAGACCGCCACCATTTGAATCAGTACAACCGGAATCACTAAAATCAGCAGCGCACGGCTAAACAAACTGGCGGGCATCACGCGCTTGATAATTTTCAAAATATTCATTTTTTCCCTATGTTCGCATGCGTGTCACGCAATCGCTCATTTTGTTTCCTTGCGCGCATGAAGCACATAGCCCGCACCTCGCATGGTTTGAATGTAAATCGGTTTGCCTGGAATGGGTTCAATTTTTTTGCGCAGACGATTGATTTGCACATCCACGCTACGCTCCATCTGTTTATCTTGAACGCCAGAATTAAGCTCCGCCAAATTTTCGCGGCTCACGGGCTGGCCACATTGCTCGGCGAGCATTTTAAGATAGGCCGCTTCGCTGCTGGTTAGATAAACGGGTTGATTATCTTGGGCAAGCTGAAGACTTTGCAGATCAAACATAAAAGCCCCGAACCTGCAAACACCTGACGTCTTTACAATGGCTGGTTTTGAAATAAGCAAGTTACGTAAGCGCAACACCAGCTCGCGCGGCTCAAAAGGCTTGACCAGATAATCACGAGCACCCGTTTCTAGTCCCGCAATGCGATCTTGCGCCTCACCCATCGCGGTTAACATCAAAACAGGGGGGGCATTCGCAGGCAAGGTTGCAGCAAATTCCACGCCTGTTTCGCGCGGCATCATCACATCGAGCACCAGCGCATCAAACTCAAAAAAGCACATCTGGTGTCGCGCGGCATCCGCATCGGCGGCCACACTCACTCGAAACCCCTGATCGGATAAAAAATGCTGCAACAAATCGCGCAGGCGCGTGTCATCATCCACCACTAACACATGCGGAATATCAATGATGCTCGCCGTTTCAAGAAGGGTCATGTTGCACCCTCTGGCGTTTGAGCAACACATACCACGCGCCGTGCCCACCATCGTGCTGTTGCGCCGTATCGAATGCTAACACCTTCGGCCGGATCGACGCGGCATTAAGCCACAATGGCAACGCTTGGCGCAGCACACCTTGGCCTGCCGCACCCTTGCCCGTAATAACGAGCAAGGTTCGTTTTTTATGATAAAACAAATTGCTAATCATTTGCTGTAATTGCTCAAACGCATCCAGCTGATTCATTCCATGAAGATCGAGCACCGCATCCATTTTCATTTTCCCTCGACGCAATCTGTCGGCGGTACGTTTATCGACGCCATCAAACTTACCGGCTTGCAGCACTTTTATCTCTGGCGGCAAGGTGCGAACCAAAGGAGTGGCGATCGTTATTTTTTTTTGTTTTTGATCATTCGCATAATGGTCAATATCGAGCACCTCTTGCACCCATTCATCTTCAGGAACGGGCGGATGTAGCGGCGCATCGTGACGCACCACATATTTCCAAAGATGTTTTTCGTGTGCGGTAACGGCTCTACCCATAGTAAATTTTGCATCGTCCTCGGATGGAGCATCCTTGGATGGAGGCTTGATCATGGATTCGACGGGCGCTTGGGCACCAGCAAAACCCACTGCGCCGAATGTTTAAGTTGACCCGCAAAGACCTCTGCCTGCTCGCCTGCGCCAAAAAATAAATCCCCGCGCAATGGCCCCTTAATCGCGCCGCCTGTATCTTGCGTAATCACCAGCTGCTGGATACCCGCGTGCGAGCTATCATCGCCCTTTGCCGCCTGCGCATCGATAAAAACTGGCAATCCATAGGGAATTTGCGACGTATCAACCGCAAGCGAACGCTCGGCAGTGAGGCTGACACCTTGGCCGCCTTGGGGCATCTCGCTGGTGGGTTTACGTTTGAAAAACACATAAGACTCATTTTGTTGAATCACCTCTGGCG
>JAKFUW010000088.1 GCA_021732545.1 Alphaproteobacteria bacterium
TAAGTCATGTCGAGCACATCCGCATTATCTTCGACCACTAAAATGGTTTTTTGCGCAACCGGCGCTGCAATCTGTTGCGTTGCCTGAGCGGTCTTGGTTTCTAACGGCTGAGCTGAAGTTGGCAGGTAAATGGTGATGCGGGTGCCAAAACCCAATTCGCTGTAGATTTTGATATGACCCGCACTTTGTTTCACAAAGCCATAGACCATACTCAAGCCAAGCCCTGTCCCTTTTCCGATTCCTTTGGTTGAGAAAAAAGGATCAAACGCCTTTTCAATAACCTCTGGCGGCATTCCTTCTCCTGTATCGCTGACCGACAGCACCACATGATCAACCGGTGCAAAATCGATGCCTTTTTCAGTGAAGGTGGGATCATAGGCAAGGTTACGCGTTTCAAAAATCAGCTTACCGCCTTTGGGCATGGCATCACGCGCATTGACAGCCAGATTGATCAATGCGTTTTGCAGTTGTGCATGGTCCGCGCAAATGGGCCATACATTTTCCTCAAAATGGGTAATCACCTCGATACGCTCGCCTAAGGTGCGGCTGATCCATTTACTTAAATAAAGGATCAGCTCGTTTAAATCTAACACATCGGGTTGAAGTGTCTGTTTGCGCGCAAAGGCAAGTAGCTGATGAATCAGCTCAGCCCCATGTTCCGATGCCGTAATACATGGCGCCAGATATTTTTGAAACGGATGGTCGCTGGCTAGTTTCTCGCTCACAATATCCAGATTGCCCAAAATAATCGCTAACAGATTATTAAAATCATGCGCCACCCCAGCGGTCAGCTGGCCGATGGCCTCCATTTTTTGTCCCTGTTGTAATTGTTCGCGCTGCTTTTGCGCTTCATGCCGTTCGGTGATATTGCGGATAATCCCCACAAACGCATGTTCGCCACCCTGATTGGTTGCACCCACCGATAATTCCATCGGAAAGGTGGAATTATCTTTACGTTTCCCCGTTACCTCTCGGCCAATACCAATGATTTTAGCGGTTCCTGTTTGCTTGTAATTTTCCAGATACCGATCATGTTCACCATGATAGGGATCGGGCATCAGCATCGAAATATTTTTACCTAATACTTCGGCGCTGTTATATCCAAACAATGATTCACATGCTTTGTTATAAGATTGAATCAGGCCGCGCCCATCAATCGTAATCACGCCATCTACAATCGTATCAAGAATGGTGCTGACCAGACTTTCAAGCCTTGCATGTACTGCCTGCGATTCTGCTATGAGAGTATTTGGCATTTACACGGCCTTCTGGATTAAAAGATCAGGGTCATATTTAATTTTTCTCAATAGCGAGCGAAGCGTGTTGATGCGGATGGGTTTTGCCAAATTGGCAATGATGTTTAGCCCCATCGCCGTTCCCAATCGCTCGGCGATCTGCCTACTCTCATTGGTGCTACCACTTAAAATCACGATGTAGGATTTGACATATTGCTGACGCAGATAAGACATGACTTCGAGTCCGTCGAAATCCGGCATCAAAAGATCGAGAAAAATAAAATCTGGTTCAAACTGCTTGTCATGAAGATTAATCGATTCAGGGTGGGTAACAATCTGGGTTAAAAAGCCCTCTTGGATCGCCACTTCCTCAATGAACGAAGCGATGGCTGGCTCATCTTCAATAATCATTATCTTTTGCTGCATAAACATACTTTCAAATGAAGCGCGCAAATACAACCTTACGTTTATCCCAATAAAACTGTCAACTAATTTTCAAAGAAAAAATTATGTATCATATTGAGATTAATGAGTAATTTTTGTAATTTAAAGTGCAAAAAGCATCAATATGAAACAGGTTGAGATGAATCTGAAAAAATTTAATCGCAACTGTCTTTATTCAAAACAATAGCGGCACTGAGAGCCAGCGATATAGTTCGCATGAGCACGATCATCGGGTTGCTGAGGATTGCCGCATACGGGACATTTGGTGATGTGCACCGCGTCAGATAGATCATGATTCACCGCCACGCGGTCATCAAACACATAACACACGCCTTCCCACAGGCTTTGATCGTGCGCGATATCTTCCAGATATTGCAACACACCACCATCCAGATGAAAGACTTCTTCCACACCATAATCGAGCAGGAAGCTCGAATATTTTTCGCAGCGAATGCCGCCGGTGCAATACATCGCCACACGTTTGTGAATGGCTGGGTCGATGGTCTGTTCGGTGAACGCCACCATCTCTTTGAAATCGGAGGTCTGTGGGTTGATCGCGCCTTTAAAGCGGCCAATGCGATATTCATAATCGTTACGCACATCGATGGTCAGCACATCGGGCTGCGTGATCAGTTCGTTCCAATCGTTGGGCTTCACATGCACACCCACGCAACGGGTGGGGTCGGCAGGCACACCGAGCGAAATCAGTTCGGAGCGACATTTGACCTTGGCGCGAACAAATGGCGGAAAGGCCACCACGCTTTCTTTGGTGTGGAGCGCGCCGATCGGGGCTTGCTGCAATTCATCCATCAGCGCATCGAGCTGGTCGCGCTTGGCCGATACCGTCGCGTTGATTCCTTCGCGCGCTAAAATCACCGTACCGCCCACGGCGTGGCGCGCCATCGCATCTTGGATATGAGATTTAAGCTGCTCGGTATCATCCAGCGCCACAAATTTATAAAAGGTGCTGACGATGAATGGATCGGGTGATGTGAGTGTCTGGTTCATGGATTGCTATGTGCACTAAAAAGCCATAAAAGGCAAGGATGTGTCGTTTGATATACTATATCAAATTAACTTTGTCTTTCCACATTAACATGATTGTCATCCTGAATTTATTTCAGGATCATTTCGAATAGATGCGCCAAACAAGTTCGGCATGACAAATGGGGAATTCTAAATTTAAACGACTATAAAAAAACTAACGTCGTCATCGCGAGGAGTAACGCCGAAGTGTAACGAAGGCGAACGACGTGGCGATCCAGCTTGTGTTCTGATGTTTGGATTGCCACGCTCACTGCGTTCGCTCGCAATGACGAACAATAATGATTCAGGTACTTTTTAAGATAATTTGATGCAATTCACAGATATGATGTTTGATATCGGCTAATTCTGCATGGGTTTTGCGGTCATTATCGCGCAAATGACGCAGCTGTTCTAATACAATGTTATCAACGTCTGACATAGTACAAAGATAGGCAAAATCGTCTAAAAAGCAACAACATTAAAGGGGGTTAATGCAGCGTAATCTGCTGACCTGCTTGGCTCGATTGAACGCGCTGCTGCCAGCTTCCTGCCTTAGCACCATCCAGATGAACATGGATGTGCGTGCCGCCCGCACCCGCCGATTCAACCAACTCGCTGGGAGAATCATCCGGCTTGGTGATGCTGGGGTGATTTTTAGCAAGTAGCGCAGAGCCTTTTTCAAACAACTCCGCATGAGCAGGGCGGAAATAATCATAAGCACCATCGATGTGAACGGCGATGCGTGGTGGCTGTGTGCCTGCATGATTATCTTTTCCATCAAAGGAAAAAGATTGCGGGCCGGAATGCCGCGACACATCGCGCAAGGAAACCCAGCGCACGGTTGCAACATCATCTGCGGCCCGCACAGGAGGTGCCTCGGGAAACCGGCCAAGATCGGCCAGGTAAAATGCATCAATCGCGTGCGTGGGGGCTTTTTCTTTCAAGCCGCAATCGCTGCGCACGAACAGTTGTTTGAGTTGGGTATCTTTTAATGTTAATCCAGTTTCTTCCTCCAGCTCACGCTTTGCGGCTGAATCCAGATTGTGATCATGATTGAGATCGGCGGGGTTTTTCGGGTCACGCACATTCAAATAACCGCCCGGAAAACGCCAGTCATCCTCGATACCCTTGCTATGATCGAGTGGGTCTTTCCAGTTTTTCACCAGCAACACATGCGTTTCATCCTGCGCGTCACGATAAGCCGTCATCACAATCGAGCCAGCCGTTGGGCGCGAATAAGGTGATACAAACAGTGTGGTTGGGTTGGTATCGGGATGTCCTTGATCGCCGCTGATGCTATCGTGAATGGTGGCGCCATACATATCGATGCCACGTTGTTTGATGAATTTGATCGCAAGCGCTTCGCGTAATGCATCCGCATCGGGGCGGTTGGCAACCGCCGCTTCAATCAGCGCCATTGCGGCTTGGGGTGAAACGCTATTAGGGTTGGTAAACGCACCGACTGTGGTTTGATCGCCTTTAAACGTCATCGCGTCTTTGTTATCGGTGACGGCGATATAATCGGCAGCAGCACTCGCATCCAGAGGCTCTGGCGCACCTGCGATCATTCGCCCGATACGTTTTGCAAAATCTAACACGCGCTTACTCTTTTCGTTTTTTAATCTTTTTGTTTTTTGTGGCAAAGATAAAATTTCTGCCTTGTCTTCACATTAGCATAATCGTGATTTTGCATTTGTGACGATTGTGTGAAGATTGATGGCGTGTGGATGAATTTATTTCTTCCAGAGTTTTTTCAACTTCTCTTTGCGGCCACTCCCTTTTTTGTAGCTATTATAATGATCAGGATTGGTTTTATAAAAATCCTGATGATTCGCTTCGGCAACGTAAAACACCGTTGCGGGTAGAATCTCGGTAACGATCGGGTCTTCCAAACGCTTCTGGCGATCGATTTTAGAGGCTTCGGCCAGTTTTTTCTGAACATCATTCGCATAAAATATGGCGGTATGATAATGCGAGCCACGGTCATAAAATTGGCCGCCTGCATCGGTCGGGTCAATATTATCCCAGAATGATTCCAGCAATTTCTCATAGGAAATTTTAGCGGGGTCAAACACCACTTCTACCGCTTCGCGGTGATCGCCCATCGACTGATAAGTCGCGTTTTTGGTGGTGCCACCGGTATAGCCAGACGTCACCGATGCCACGCCCTCAAGCTCTTGTAGTTCAGCTTCCATACACCAAAAACACCCGCCTGCAAACACGGCTTTTTCGGTGCCAGCAGCGGCGGGGTTGGCGGCCAGTGTGGTCATAAAAAGTCCTGTGATCAGCGTGAACAATGAAGTTAGGCGCATAATAGTTCCTTTTTTAAGCTATATCATATTTGTATGGTTATCATGCTGCGGGGCGCGCAGCATGACGATTCATTTTATTATTCGCACCCTATCCATAGAAGGTTACATAAAGCGCTCTGGCGATAGGAGTTTGAGTGATGAAATGGTAGCAGGGCAGGGCGTATCAAATATTAAATCCGCAAGAATCTCAGCTCCAAATGGCGCTGATAATAACCCGCGCGAGCCATGGCCTGCGGATATAAAAATACCAGATTCGATTTGCCCGATGATCGGCATGCGATCAGGGGTTACGCTGCGAAGCGAGGCGCGTCCGCCTATTATTTTCGCATCAGGCGAAAATATCAATGGCGCATAGTGGCACGATGTTTCGATGTTCTCAATATGGTCTTTCTCGCGCAATTGCGTGCTTTCATTGTGGCGGTCATAGGTGGCGCCAATCACCGTTTTATCATGAGTAAAAATGCCATAGCCTTTATGCGAAATAACGGGTTTTGGTATTGGTTGTGTGTCGGGTGCAAGATAGCTTAATTGCCCTCGATTCCAATGTAATGGCAAGGCGGAGAAGAAAGTTTTAGCCGCGCTTGCATTGGCGAGAATCACGGCGTCAAACCCTTGCGGTAAACGATCACATGGATGACTGGTTTTGAGGGTGATGTTGGGGTGCGAACTGAGTGCCACACACAGCCCGCGCACATCCACCCAACATGATTGTGGGATGAATAATGCGCCTCTATTTTCGTGCCACTCAAGCCGATGTGATGGTAATCCTAATGTTTCGGGCAGGCTTGGCCACAACGCCATTTGATTCTCTTGCGTAGGGAGTTTGAGCATGCCGCGACATTCAAAATCAAACCCTAATCCTTGCAATTTCCAAAGCGGCAATTGGCGGTACATATAGGCCAGCGCATCCCAATAAAATTGCATCGCAGGCGACCATTGTTTGTGCAGCGGTGGATAAAGCGCGCCCGCAGGATTGCCCGATGCACCATTTGCAATCTCACGTGATTCATAAAGTGTCACCTGCAATCCGCGCTCGGCTAGTGCATGCGCGGTGCTGCAACCCGCTAACCCTGCGCCAATGATGGCGATGGTTTGAGGGGTTTTTTTCGCGATAGATTCACTGCTTTTGGTAGCGGTTATCATGTGGCGCTTGTTGCCAAAGCCTTTTATTTTTTGCACGTCAAAACCAGCACCCGCAAGCCCTTGGCGCACATGGCCTGCTGCGCTGAAGGTGGCAAGTGTGCCAGCGGGCGCGGTGCATCGCGCGACATGATGGAGCACTTCATTCTCCCACATTTGCGGATTTTTAGCGGGTGCAAATCCATCGAGAAACCACGCATCGGCTTTGAGTGATAATTGAGGCAGCCATTGCCGCGCATCGCCAATCACCAAAGTGAGTGAAAGTTGTTGCGCATGAATGCGGTGAATGCCAGCATCGAGCACGCCTAGTTTAGCGAATAGTTCATGCGCGAGTGTGGCCATTTCTGGCCAGTGCGAAACGGCCTGCAATAGGGCTTCGTGGGGTAGCGGATAGGCTTCAAAAGCAATATAATGCAACCTGGCATGTTCAGGCGCCGTTGCGCGAATCAATTCCCAGCTTGCAAGCAGATTTAACCCTGTGCCAAAGCCTAATTCAGCGATCGTAAAATGCGCGGCGTCTTTAAAGCGCTGTGCAAGTTTATTGCCATCGAGAAACACATAGCGGCTTTCGGCAAGCCCTTGGGTTGGGTGAAAATAGATATCGTCAAACTCGGCTGAAAAGGGAGTATTATCTTTCCAGCCGAGTGTGTGTTGTATGCTCATATAGCTGTGGTAGCCGTCTTTGCGAGGGAGTGCAAGCGACCGAAGCAATCCATGGATTGCCACGCGCCTGCAAGCAGTCACTCGCAATGACGCATACGCGTCATTTTTTCTCAAATAAGCCAAGATATTGGGTGTAGCCTTGCGTAATCAATTCTTCCTTCGGCACAAATCGCAGCGAAGCAGAGTTGATGCAATAGCGCTTGCCTCCTTTGCTTTTGGGGCCATCATCGAACACATGGCCAAGATGCGAATCGGCTTCTTTCGAGCGCACTTCGGTGCGAGAAATTCCCAGCGTACTATCGGTTTTTTGAGTTAGATAATTCGCTCCGATTGGCTGAGTAAAGCTCGGCCATCCCGTGCCAGAATCAAATTTATCGGTCGATGAAAAGAGCGGCTCGCCCGATACCACATCCACATAAATGCCTTGCGCTTTATGATCCCAATAGGCATTTTTAAATGGCGGCTCGGTGCCATCGTGTTGCGTCACATAACGCTGCATTTCATCGAGTTTTTCGAGCTTTTCTTTATATTCTGGTTTCATGACTTCGGCCTTTGTAGGTTGGAGTGAAACGAGTGTACCGCCTGCTAATAAAGCAAGGCAGAATATGGTGAGTGTTGCTTTGATGAGCATATGATCTACTTTCCTGATGTTCTCTAGCATAAACCTATTCGGATAAAAAATCGATTTGGTTTCATCTAATCTTCATATTTCTGTAGAGTGAATTGGTTATACTGAGCTTTATGGATGGGAACCCAAGAATGAATGGTGCTGGTAACGGAGCATCGAAAGGGCCTTTGCGCCCTGCGCTTAGCCGTGAGCAGCTTGATGCAGCCTTGCATATCGGGCGCGGCAAATGGTCAGAACTCAAAAAAGATCGCCCAAGAGTTACATGCTACACCATTGATAACGTACCGAAAGAAACACCGTCAGACCGTGATGATGGGATTTATGTGGAAGAAGTGGAACAGCCCAAAAATGGCGAAAAATATCGAGTCTATGTGACGATTGCTGATGTAGCGGCGCAGATTCCTTTAACCATCAAAAATCCTTATTCCCACAAACCTGCCCCCAACCTCTTGGCCGATGCCGCATGGCAGCGCGCTTTTACGATCTATCGTCCATGGGGGAATGATCCGATGTTTCCTAGCTCGCTTGAACACTTAATGAGTCTGGAGCATAAAAAAGAGCGTCTTGGTTTAACCGTGGCGATTGATTTGGATAAAAATTATCAAATTGTAAAAACGGAATTTGTTCGCAGCAAAGTACGAGCTAAGGCAACGGATTATATGGGGGCACGCGATCGGATTGAAGGGGTGAAGGGGTTATCTCAAAAGCAGATAGACCGCTTTCGGCTGATGAATGAAGTGGGTAAAGGCGTTCGTAAACATTATTTTGGTAATAGTACGCTTGAAGCGGATGTGGCGCGTGAAGAAGTGGTTTATCCGATTGATCGAACCGACCCCGAAACCTATGCGTTTAAGGCACAAAAAATGGTGGAAACCTATATGTTGCTCGCTAATCATGCGGTAGCAGAATTTTTTGACAAAACCAAATTGCCTTTTTTATATCGTAATTTTGATGAAGCCCATGCGCCTAAGGATGGATCACCCAATCGCGCTTATTACAGCACCACCCTCACCGAACATACTGAGCTTCAAAAAATGGGGCTAAAGGGAGCGTATTGTCACTTTACTTCCCCCATTCGTCGCGCGCCCGATTTTTATAACGGCCACATGGTACATTATGTGATCGATGTGATGAATGCGATGGAAAACGTTTTGATCGATGCATCTGGCGTTGAAAATAAAGATAAGATCCAAGATACATTGTGGATTTACTCGCAAGATTTTATTAAGATTCGTCATGATTCCAGTAAGCTGTGTGCGCTATTCCAGAAAGTACTCAAAGATGCTGGGCTAAATTCCGTAGACGCCACAACCATGTATGTGGCAATGGCAAAAAATAAAGTGCCTGCTATGTTTAATCAACATCACAAACCACCTTTAACCTCGCAGCAACTCGAAGCTTACGCTGCGACGATCAATCATCTCAATCATTATGAGAGCGAGATGGCAAGTGCTCCTGAGATGAAAGAGCAATGGAAAGATAAAGCGAAAATTGACCGTGCAAAAGAACTGGTGGAACGAGCCGTTGAGGGAGAGGATGCTTCATCGCGCCTTAGCAAAAAAGACCCCAAGCAGTTTTCAGATTTATTGCGGTATTCGGCAGTATG
>JAKFUW010000068.1 GCA_021732545.1 Alphaproteobacteria bacterium
CACGCATGGCGCGCGCAGTTGGGCAGAGCTTCCTGCGCAAGCCATCAAATATATCCGCCGCATTGAAGAGCTGATCGAGTGCCCCGTGGCGATGCTTTCCACCAGCCCCAAGCGCGAAGATACAATTTTGGTGCGTGATCCGTTTTTGGATGATTAGGCCTATTGCTTATCCCAGAAGCGTCAGCGACGACGCGATCTTGTGACCATCTGGTGAGACTGCGTCGTCTCGCTTCATTGCACTCGCAGTCCTCGCAGAAGCGATGGGATTATTGAGTTAGAAATTTGATTCCAATCAGCACGCCGCCCAGCGCCATAATCATGCCGCCGATGCGGATGGTAATATCGCGTTTAAGCAACTCCAAATCGACCTTGGTGGCAACGCTATCGCGCAGCGCATCATCCAAAGCCATGGCATGAGCCTTGGCCTGCGCTTCAGGGATACCAGAAGCCTTCAGGTGCTCTAAATAAGCTAACTTATCAAATGTTATCGTACTCATATATATTATGATACCAAATCTAGCCTGCAAAGGCAAGTGCACCTCAACCGCTTCATATCTATACTAAAGTTCTTCTGTTGAAACCTTGCCCTTATTTAGCGTATACTGTGTTTAAGAATAAAAGCACATCGCACAGTAGCGGTATGAGCGGTCGCGGTTTTGGGTGAGCAGTTGTGTTAGCACAGAGCGAACTACAAAAAAAGCAGAGCTAATACCAGAGAACAGGAGTCTTTCATGGCACAAGCAGCCGCACCGCTTGAGTCGCCGCCCATGTCGTCAGGCATGGATGAGCTGGCGATGCTGGAGGAGCATGTCGATAGCGGGCTATCGAAGCTGCTCGACACCCACGAGCCATCATACCGCTTTGAAACCCTGCCAACCGATGGCATCCCTGATCGTTTTGTGCTGCATTATAACCGCCCGCTGCCCGCGCTCGATAGTGGTGGCGCACGCGCCTATGAGGCCAGCTGCCAGTTCGCCAAAGATCGTCCGGTTTATGCGCTCGTGCTCGATGCCAAAACGCCTCACAACACGCCGATGATTAATGCGCTTGCAGGAGTGGCGCACCCCAACCTGCTAACCCCGATCGAAGCCGCCACAATCAAAATATCGATGCTAAACGAAGTGCGGCTGGTGATGTTTGTCGATCGCCCCAAAGGCGCAACGCTTGCCGACATTATCGCCAGCGGCCAAACCTTTGGCGAAAAACACATCATCCACAATATCCTCACCCCCATCTGCGATGCGCTGACAACCTTACGCGAACAGGGTATCAGCCACGGCCGCATTCATCCGCGTCATATTTACATCGACGAGCGCGTGGTGTTGGGCGAGTGTGTATCCGAGCCACAAGGCATGAGCCAGGAGCTGATTTATGAGCCGATTGAGCGAGCGCTGGCAAACCCTGTGGCACGAGGGGCTGCCACCCCCAAAAGCGATGTTTATAGCCTTGCCATACTCACCTATGAGCTGATGTTTGGCGCGGGCCGCCTGCGCGAAGCAGATGGCGCGCTCTATATCAAATCCATCCTGGAAATGGGAGCCTATCATCTGCTGACCGCGAGCAAAGATTTAAGCGATGATTTTGCCGATTTTTTCCGTGGCGCCCTGTGCGAAGATCAGAACGAGCGTTGGGGGTTGGAGCACGTGCGCAACTGGATAGGCGGCAAGCGCTACAACCTGATTCATCCCTCGCTGCCCACCGAATCCAGCCGCCCCTTCACCTTTGCTGATGCGGATTATTTTAACTGCCGCGCGATAGCCAATACCATCGCCCGTAATTGGTCTCGCGCGGGTAAAGATATCCGCCAGGCCAAGCTTGATCGTTGGCTAGCAGTATCGGCGCACAAAAACGAGACGGCCGACCGCGTGGAGCGCATCATTCGCTCAACTGGCGGCGACAAAAGCACCAACCCCAAACTCAATAACGAAATGAACGCACGCATCATCATCGCGCTCGATCCGAACGGTCCCATCCGCCATGAAAAAATCGCGATGAACATTGATGGCATCGGCACGCTTGCCGCACAGTTGCTTCACCACAACCACACCCAAGAACTCGCGCAACTGGTGGAGGCTATTGAATTCGATTTGCCCAATTATTTAAGCGATCATTCCACAATCGAAAAAACCAATGCGGTCTCAGATATGTTATGGAAATTCCAGACCATCCGAATGCATATCAAACAAAAGGATTTAGGTTTTGGGTTTGAGCGTTTGCTCTATGGCATCAATCCGCATTTGCCGTGCCAGAGCAATCTGTTGCTGGCGCATCATGTCACCGAGATTGAACATGCGTTGCGAGTGCTCGATTCGCTCGCATTAATCAATGCGCGCGATACGTCGTTGCTTGACCGGCATTTGTGCGGATTTTTGGCAGCGGGTATTAACCTTTCCAAGGAAATTAAATTTGCGCATCTGGCCAAAATGCCAAAGCTGCGCGATCATCCTGAACTCAAAGCCCTCAAAATCATAAGCTTAGCGCAAGTAAAAGCAGGCAACCCAAAATTGGTTGGGTTGGCCACATGGGCCGCCATGCGCGTTGAAAAACTCTCCGAACATATTCACAACCGCAAAACCCGAAAAACGCTCAAAGAACGCCTGAAAGATGCGGCAAGTTCTGGTATCATCAGCCACACACTCAACGCTCTGACCGAAAGCGATATGACTCGCGAAGATCACGTAGGGTTTGGCAAAGCGGTTGCAATCTATGACCGTAATCGTAACCGAATCGAATCGCTCAGCAATCCCAAAACAGTCGATAAAATGTCGAAAGATATGGGTGGCAGAATCTCGGTATTTTTGGCTTATTTTGCGTTGTGTATCACGGTTTATATTTTAATTGATGAATATTATATTGGTGGCGGATTCTAAGATGATTTATTTTTCTGTTCTGTCATTGCGAGCATTTTGGAACAAAATGCGTGGCAATCCATCTGTTTGCACACCATTAAACATGGATTGCCGCGTCGGCCTACAGGCCTCCTCGCAATGACGCACACACCTAAACATTCGTAACCCAAAGGTCTCACAATGAGCAAAAAAGATAAAAAGAAAAAATCCGATAAGAAACGTGGCGGTGGCTGGATTATATTCTTGATGATCATCACCAGCATCGCGATGATTTTGACCCTGCAAATGACCTATGTGCTATTCGTCATCGGCGTGATTCCATCATTCGTGGCTTATTACATCGACCGTACGCACAACCGCAGCCTGTTTCACACCGTCATGCCGTGCAATCTATCAGGAGTGTTGCCTTTCATTGCGCAACTGGCCGTAGGCGGAAATCAATCGTCGCAGCTGCAATCGATGCTAGGAGATTTAAGCGTGATGCTGATGATGTATGTATCGGCGGGTTTTGGGTGGATTGTCTATTATGCCTCGCCCCACCTCGCCTCGCTGATTATCAATACTATCAATTCGCGCCAGATTTCCTCGCTGCAAAATTCCCAATCGCGCTTAATGTCTGAGTGGGGCAATGAAGTCACCCGCGTGGAGATGGATAGCTAGGCGCTGCCTCTATAGGGCACCTGCCATAGACTCGATTTACGTCTTTGCGAGGGAGCAAAGCGACCGAAGCAATCCATGGTTTATCAATGCCATACAGATATGGATTGCCACGCATTTTTGATAAAAATGCTCGCAAAGACGAGTTTATAGAGATGCCTCATAGTGAAACACGAAACGCCAACTTTACGCTTTTTGTGCGATGCATGTTCTCATGCATATTCTCACGTGATACAGCATGATGACATCACAGCAGGAAGCGATCATGGACATCCAAACCACAGAGCAATCGGGAGTATTTTCAGCCATTTTTTCAGGCCGATTTACGTTCAACGACAATCAACATTTTCGGCAATTTTTAAAACAGATCGAAGCCTCGCAAACACTCCATACCATCCGGCTGGAATGCGCGAAGATCGAATTCATTGATTCGGCGGCGCTGGGCATGCTGCTGATCTTGCATGATCTGGCGCTGGAAAAAGGCGTGCGCGTCATGCTGTGCGGCGCGCAAGGGCAGTTTCAACGGATGATCGAAATTTCTAAATTCGATCTGCTCTTTACCATCGAGCCATTGATGCGGCATGGCTGACCCGACCGCACATTCCATGTATGAGTGCGCCATTTTAATTGTCGATGATGACGATCATGACCGCGCGTATGTGGCAGAAGCGCTGTGTCGTGCGGGTTTCAAAGCCGTTTTTCAAGCTAACCTGCTAAAAGAAGCCATTTGGATGATTGAGCACCGCCGCTTTGATTTAATCATGACCGAGATGATTCTGCCCGATGGCGCAGATCACGCCATCATCGAAAAACTGATGAGCGCTGCGGGCTCACAAAGCCCTATCTATATGGCGCTCACCAGCATCAACCACCCTAGCCAGCGGGTGGAATGGTTTCGCGCAGGGATCGTCGATTTAATGCTCAAACCCATTTTCACGGAAGAACTGATCATCAAAATCGAGATGCATCTGCAGCGTCAGGTGGCCTATCAGATGCTCGCCCATTACCATGATCGCGTGAGCGCAGAACTGGCTGCCGCGCGCCACATGCAGCATGCGTTGTTGCCCAGCGATGACGACACCAATGCGCTAATACAAACGCATGGCTTGCGGATTGATAGCCTGTTTTTACCCACTGCTGAGATGGCCGGCGATTTATGGGGAATGCTTGCTTTTGATAATCATAAAATCGCCATCTATAGCTGCGATGTGGTGGGGCATGGAGTTGCGGCAGCGATACAATCCTTTCGGATTCATGCGATGCTGCGCGAATTAGCACCGTGCTCCGATGCGCCCGATGCACTGCTGCATGCACTCAATAACAAGCTATGCGATCTGTTTGAGCGCGGCCAATTTGCAACCTTTTTCTATTGCGTGATCGATACTGTGCATCACACGCTGCACTATGCATCGGCAGGTGCGCCAAGCCCATTGCTTTATTCGCATTCGGCGCAAGAGGTGAAATATATCAGTGGCGCAGGGCTGCCGCTTGGCATCCGCCGCAACCACGTTTATGAGGCGCATGCCTTGCCCTTTCACGCCCACGACACCTTGCTGCTTTACAGCGATGCGCTGATTGAAAATGACCATTGCGACGAAACACGCCTGATGGAATGGGTGGATGATTATGTGCAATATGGCGTGGTGCAAACGGGACAAAATCTGAAAGATTACATCCTAAAAACCCTTGCCAACCCGTTCATGCCCGCGCTGGAAGATGATCTGACGGTGGTATGTGTGGTGAGAGATGGGTAATGTGAAAGCAAGAAATTAATTGTACGTTTTGTACAATCAGACTATAATAACGGTCGAATCTAATAGCGAGGTTATTATGCAGATTGTATCTTCAAGCCAAGCACGCAATAATCTGGCAGCGATGCTGGACAAAGCACAACATGAACCCATCGCCATCCAAAAGCAGGGGCGTAATGCAGCGGTTCTGCTCTCTTACGAAGAATATGAACGGCTGACTTGCAATCCCTCTTCCCGCTTTCAAAGCATTTGCGAGCGCATTGGCCGCAATGCCACAGAGCGCGGGCTAACCGATGAAATATTCAATGAGATTATAGCGCAAGGCTAAATGAATAAGCCTCGCATTATTCTCGATACCAATATCCTTGTCAGCTATATGCTCAAACCAAGCGCAGGCATATCTCAGGTGGTCGATACTGCGCTTGGTGGTCAACTCTTGCTTTCGCAAGATACATTCGATGAGTTGAGAAATGTTGTTGAACGCTTTGTAAATCGCGGGTTCATCAGCGTGCGAGAATCCAGTGAGCTTCTGGGCTCACTCGTGGAGGCCGCAGAATGGATCAAAATTCTGGAACATTTGCAGGCCTGCCGTGATCCTAAAGATAATAAATTTCTGGAACTGGCCATCAATGGAAATGCAGAATATCTGGTGAGTGGTGATAAAGACTTGCTCGAACTTCACCCGTTCAAACAGACAAAAATTCTCTCAGCCAAAGACTTCATCAATGAGATGGATGCTTAGTTTTTCGTAATCCAACCGCCACCCAGCACACGGTTGCCATCATACATCACGCACGCCTGACCAGGTGCCACGCCTTCATAAGGTGCATCCAACTCAATCAGCGCTTTGTCTGCGTTCAAGCGCGCGGCCACCGGCTCTTGCATCGAGCGCATTTTCACACGGATGTGGTTTTCGTGGCTCCCCTCGCCTAACCAATTAAGTTCTTTGATGCCAAATTGTTGACGTGCCAGTGCCGCGCGAGGCCCCACAATCACCCGTTTTTTATCGGCATCGAGTGCCACCACATAGAGTGGTTCCGCGTGCGCAATGCCAAGCCCTTTGCGCTGGCCTACCGTGTAGTGAATGATGCCCTCATGCTGCCCCATCAGCGTGCCATCGATGTGTAAAATATCACCAGGTTGCCCCGCATGCGGGCGCAGCTTTTCGATCACCCCCGCATAGCCACCCGTTGGCACGAAACAAATATCTTGGCTATCTGGCTTATCAGCCACTTTCAGGCCATAATCTTCCGCCAATTTTCTGGTTTGTTCTTTACGCATTCCACCGAGCGGAAAGCGCAGAAAGTCGAGTTGATCTTGGGTGGTAGCGAATAAAAAATAACTTTGGTCTTTATCAAAATCGGCTGCGCGGTGAAGCTCGGCCTTGCCCGATTCCCCCATCACGCGCTGCACATAATGGCCAGTCGCCATGCAATCGGCGTTCAGATCACGCGCGGTGGTCAGCAAATCACGAAACTTCACCGACTGATTGCAACGGATGCAAGGCACTGGCGTTTCGCCCGCCAGATAGGTTTCCACAAAATCATCCATCACCGATTCTTTGAAGCGGCTCTCATAATTGAGCACATAATGGGGCGCACCGATGGTTTCGCACACGCGCCGTGCATCATCGATATCTTGCCCCGCGCAGCAGGCACCTTTTTTGCCAATCGCAGCACCATGATCATAGAGCTGCAAGGTGATACCAATCACCTGATAGCCTTGATCGTGAAGCATCGCCGCCACCACCGAACTATCCACCCCGCCCGACATGGCCACCACCACGCGCGTATCTTTGGGTTGTTTGTCAAAGCCTAAAGAATTCATATTGGTTCCATTACCCGATCCGTTGAACGGGCGTTTATAGCAAGAAATCAAATAAAACTCAAGTTACCAGAGTGGTTTTAATTTGGTTTTTTGCAGATGCTACGCAAGGTGAGCGGCGCGCAGTGTACACTTTAGTACATGAGCACAGCGAATCCGAAGCGGAGCGCTGAAAAAAGCCAAAGAAAAACCACTCTACGCCTTATCAAATATCTTATAGTTCGTGGTGCCGATGAGGTAATCAATATCCACGCCATTGGTGGAGCATGGCAAAATGATGCTGCGATATTTCACTTCTTTGCCTTCGGAGAAAAATTCTGATGATTCCGAATGAGGCTCTTTACTGGCCAGCACTTTGTCGTAAAATCCGATGGTGTTGTTGACGATTACATCGCCCAGGGCTTCGGATAAATAATATCCGGTGTAATCTTGCCCAAAAATAGCGGCAAGCTCTGGCCCAAAATACGAAAAGCGATGATCATCTTCGCTATCGCCAATCGCGATGGTGAAGGTGAGGTGATACATCTCGCTGATCTCAGCAATGTTCACATCGCCCAGCGACGGCAAAGCCTTATCGCCGCGCACACGGCTCCAATACGATAAAAGCCTGAATGTTAGCCGCTGTTCGCTAATGAGAGCCTCCCATAAGAATGTGCATTATTATAACACAACACGCACCCTTGTGCATCAAACAAGAAGCGAATCATAGCGATTTTTGTCGTTTTACACAGGCGATGTCTTACTTTGGTTTAATGCGTGCCGCAAGCGCCGCCGACATAAAATCATCCAACTCGCCATCGAGCACTGCGGTGGTGTTTCCTGTTTCAACTCCCGTTCGCAGGTCTTTCACCATTTGGTAAGGGTGCAGCACATAAGATCGAATCTGGTGCCCCCATGCGTTGTCAGACTTTGCGGTCTGCACCGCTTGGGCAGCTACTTCGCGCTTTTGCAACTCTTGCTCATAGAGCCGCGCACGCAGCATTTTCCAGGCTTCCGCGCGGTTGGCATGTTGCGAGCGTGAATTCTGGCACGCAACCACTATGCCGCTGGGGCCATGGGTCAGGCGCACAGCGCTATCGGTTTTGTTGACATGCTGGCCGCCCGCGCCCGAGGCACGGTAGGTATCGACCCGCACGTCTTTTTCCTCGATCTGGATATCGATTTTATCATCAACTTCAGGATAGACCCACACGCTTGCAAAGCTGGTATGGCGGCGCGCGTTGGAATCAAACGGTGAAATTCGCACCAGCCGATGCACGCCCGATTCGGTTTTCGCCCAGCCATAGGCATTGTGTCCCGTAGCTTTAAAGGTTGCCGATTTGATCCCCGCTTCTTCGCCCGATTGTTCATCGATAATCTCAACTTTATAGCCGCGCGACGCCGCCCAGCGCATATACATCCGATATAATATACTCGCCCAATCGTGGCTTTCGGTGCCGCCTGCGCCTGGGTGAATCTCGATGAAGCAATTATTGCCATCCGCCTCGCCTGAAAGCAGGCTTTCCACTTCTAATTTTGAGATTTTTTTGGCCACGGCTGCCAGTGCGCTTTCAGCTTCCGCTGCAGTCGCCGCATCGCCTTCGGCTTCCGCCATTTCAATCAGCTCTAAGCTATCACGAAAATCACGATCGAGCGTGTTATAGCCCGACACCATCACCTCCACTTGCGTGCGTTCTTGCAGGAGTTTTTGCGCCGATTCGGGGTTATCCCACAGATGCGGATCTTCCGCGCGGCTGTTTAATTCGTCGAGTTTTTTGAGGACATTTTCCCAGTCAAAGATACCTCCTGAGCAAAGACTGGCTTTGCTCGATCTGGTCTTTTAAGGCGGTCACTTCTGCTTTCATGAGGTTCTCACTTATAGTTATTTAATTTTAGGGGCTGGTCTAGATAAGCG
>JAKFUW010000163.1 GCA_021732545.1 Alphaproteobacteria bacterium
GCGAGGCTTTCCACGATTACATTCTGCGCTTTCATGGCATCGAGATAGGCTTGCCAAAATGCATCGCGAGTGGTGGGATTTTCCAGCCCTTCCACCACGCACTCAATTTCGCCGCAGATGCGAACGCTAAATCCGAATTCGGATTGAATGCGGCGGGTGATAACCTGGATGAGCCTAGAATAATCATTAGGTTTTGGCAGTGTTATCATGTTCAAATTTCACGCCGTCATTGCGAGGCGCTTCTTGCGACGAAGCAATCCATTAAGATGGAAATATAACGGTGGATTGCCACGCTGCTTCGCAGCTCGCAATGACAAAAAACTAAGCAGCAACGACCGATTCAATCCATTCCACCAATTTGCTTTTGGGCATGGAGCCTACTTTGGTAGCAACCGCTTGGCCGTCTTTGAACACCATCAAAGTGGGGATGCCGCGCACACCATATTTTTGAGGTGTATCGGGGTTTTCATCGATATTGACTTTCGCCACCGTCACTTTGTCCGACATTTCGGTCGCGATTTCATCGAGAATGGGAGAAAGCTGCTTGCACGGGCCGCACCATTCCGCCCAGAAATCAACTAAAATCATGCCCGTACCTTTGAGCACGTCTTTTTCAAAATCACCATCGCTTACATGTTTACTGCTCATATGATCCTCATTTTTTATCACAGGTTATTATTACTGCAAAAGATAAGCCTAGCTGGCAATCGAGTCAAGCCCACTGACGAGCGAATCAGGAAACGCTGTGTTATTATCTATCAACGACTCCAACAATGGATACCAACTGTTTTTTGACCATTCATCGCGCGCCAATGCCCCCGCAATATGCAATTCGTCGCGCGCGCGAGTGAGCGCCACATAAAGCAAGCGATACTCTTCCTGCTCGCTTAAATGCTTTTGGTTGGCTTTAAGTGCCTCAATCTTCAACGGCACATCTGCGCCAGATGGCATCACATAACACACCGTTTTCCCATTATGCCAATCGAGCAGCAGTGCATCGGCGTGCGGTGCGCCTTTGTTGATCATCGGGATAATCACAATCGGCGCTTCCAGCCCTTTGGCGGCGTGAATCGTCATGGTGCGCACGCCGTTTGCGCCATCCACCAATTCGCGTTTGGTCTGAAAATGTTGCGTCTGCATCCACGCCACAAATTGCTGCAACACCGGCGTGTGCTGCGATTCAAACAAGAGGGCTTGCTCGAGTAATTCCTCGCAGATATCGTGCGTTTCCATGCCAAAATGCGCCGTGAGCGCGTGCAATCCGCCTTCATCGAACAATAAAAAATGAATCCACTCAAAGGGTTTTAGTGCGCGTGATTGCTCATAAAACCGTTCTAATTTTGCGCAAACAGCATGATCGCTGGCACGCAATCGCTGCCACAACGAATCATCACCGCGATTGTGCGCGAGCTCACACAATGCGTCTTCATTCCACTCAAACCACGGCCCTTTTAGCACCGTTGCCAGAGTCAAATCATCGCCTTGTAGCAAGCACCACTGCGCGATGGCGAGGATGTCTTGCACCGCCAGATGGTCGGTCAGTGCAATGCGGTCAGCCCCCGCCACCGCCACACCGCGCAGCAATAAATGGCGATTGATTTTGGATGCCAGCGGCGCGCGCGTTCGCAGCAAAATCATGATATCACTGGGCACAATCGGGCGGTTTTCCGATTCCAACATACGCCCTTCATGCAGCCACCCCGCCACATTATCTGCAATCTGCGAGGCCAGCGCCTCATTGGCATCATAGGGCTGATAATTTGGCGCGGTGACATCCCAGGGTTTGAGCAACTCAGGCTTTTGCACCTGCACCACTGGCCACAATGAAACATTGCCCGCACAATTACGATACAACTCATGTACCACGCGCTCCTGACCGATGGCAGCAGCCACGTGCGGCAATGCGCACACCGCATCCACCAAACCCAGCACCGCTTTGGATGAACGGAACGATTGCGCAAGCGAAAGCTCGGCAAAGGCTTGCCCGCTTTGCTCAAACCACGATTTAAAATAGTGCTGCATGGCGGCGAACGCGTGCGGGTCGGCACCTTGAAATTTGAAGATGGATTGTTTTGGGTCGCCCACAACAAACAAGCTGCGCGGCGCATCCAGCGTGGCATCGGGCACCATCAATTCTTGCGTGAGCAAGCGTACCAACTGCCATTGCTCAGGCGAGGTATCCTGAGCTTCATCGACCAACAAATGGCGGATGGAATGGCCAAGCTTCACCATCACCCACTCGCACATGCCCGATGTTGAGAGTAACTTGAGTGTGTCGGCAATTAGATCGTCATAATCATGCAGGCCACGCGAGGATTTAAGATCACGATAAAATTCGAGAATGGATGCCGCAACTCGCAATACCGATTGCGTAAATTGTGCCACATCGAGCGCGGCAAATTGATCATAGGTAGCATAAATTGCGTGCTGAAAACGCAGCAACACATCAGTATGATCGGGATGCTTTTTGGCGAAACTTTCCGTGCAGACCGCGCGGATGGTTTTGGGCTCGCCTTGCGCGGTTAAAAAACTTTTTGATAGGGTTTTAAACGCCGAAGCGTCACCTGATGATTCCAGCCAATCATTCACGCTTTTTGCCAGTGCATCAATGGTTTTTCCGCCCATGGCATGCAGCGCCGCTATTGTATCATGCAAGCCATCTTCGAGCGCCGCAGTGGAGTGTTTGAACGCATGCACAATGCTGCTTGGTGTGTCAGTTTGTGCCACGCCCAACCCATCATAGATCAAAGCAAGCAGCGCACTTTCATCAAACACACCATCGGTTAAATTTCGCAGCAACAGATGTTGCCGCGTCATTTCCTGAAACAAGGATTGCACCGTGGAATCGGCCATGCGCGATGCCAGATGATGCACCGCGTGGCGCAACGCCTCATCGCTGCCCGAGTCGCTTGCAGCCAGCAACAACCGCCGATGCGCTTCGTTTAAAAGCTCCATCCGCGTGCGATCATCCATCACCTGCGGTGCGGCAACCAGCCCTGCTTCGTGCGGAAAACGCGAGAGCAACGATTGGCAAAAAGCATGGATGGTTTGAATCTTCACGCCCTCCACCGATTCGAGCAAGGTGGCAAGCAGGGTTCGGGCGCGCTGAATCTCAATAGGGCTGGGCTGCGTACCTAAAAGCGCATGAAGCGATTTTTGTAACTCCAGATCATCCTGCGCGCTCCATTTGGCAAGCTCTTTCTGGATGCGAATTTGCATCTCCATCGCGGCGGCTTTGGTGTAGGTCAGGCACAAAATACTAGAGGGTGCATCGCCTCGCAGCACTATGCGCAGCACGCGATCCACCAACACTTTGGTTTTACCCGTGCCCGCGCTGGCACTCAGCCACACAGACAAAGACGGATCGGCACTGATAAATTGGGCAGAGGTCATGCACTCAGTGATCGACGCTATTTAGATAAAATACAAGACAAATTGCGGCTTTCATTAAAGGAAACTTAAAGAGTCATGGCTATAATAATAAAAAATAGGAGCAAGCAACATGATTGAATATGCAGTGGCAAAAAATAACCCTAATTTGCTATTTATGCCAAAATTATTCCATGAAACCATGGATATCATCTTTGATTCTTATGAGTTTTTCCAGATTCAAGACGCGATGGATGATGGCCGCATGTCGCCGCACATGCGCAGTTTAATTTCCAATGAAATGTCGCGCATCACCATGCGCTTAACCAGCGTGATGGCGTGGCTGATGGCGCGCAAAGCCGTGACATCGGGGCAAATCAGCGATGAGCAAGCTCGCGCCGAATATCGCATTGATGGCGTGGATCAATGCCTGGGGCGCAACCGCGAGATGGAAGCGCTGCTGCCCGAATATATGATTGATCTGCTCGATAAAAGCCACCGCTTGTATGAGCGCGTGTGGCGGCTGGATCGCGATTTATATGAGAGTGAGCGCGAGCGCGATAGCAAACCGTCATCGCCTAGTTGGCATTGAGGGTTTGGTTAATTACATTGGGTTTACTTTAAAATTTCCCACTCAGTTGCTTGTCACCCCGCACATTCCATGAGCGGTTGCGCTTAGCGCAGAGCGAATGGAAGAGTTGCGGGGTCTCCAACTGCCTCTGCCAGACCCCGCGTACTGCGTGCGGGGTGACAGACTAAAAACCTAAACCAGCCACTCTCTTGCGCGCTGTAAATGTTCGTAATCATTATAGGCGGGGGGTTTCATCGGCTGCGGGATGGCATAAAAGGGCGTTTGCTCGCCCAGATAACGATTTAACATCACCTCAATGCCTTGCGCATATTCATCAATCAACGCCGAAATATCCTTGTGTAAAACAACGGTTTTGGGCTCTGAAAATCCGGTTCCAAGCGGCCAATAGGCTAATGCATCCACAACCCCGCCGCACGATTGCTGCACCATCCACGCGGCCAACGGCAACTGACACGCAAAGCCCGATGTAACCTCGCTTGCTGAAGGCGAACTTCCCGCTTTATAATCGACAATGGCGTGATGATTGGCTGGCGTTGCACTTTGCCTATCAATCCGCCCGCGCAACGCCCACGCACCAAGCGACACCTCATGCGCTTGCTCCACCAACACATTCGGATATTGCGCGCGATGTTCGCGCTCGAGCTTGACCATCCATTTGGCAAGCTGAGCCAGACGCGGCATCCACATCAGCGCCACTTGCGGATAATCATCAAACTGCGCGAGCACCTGTTTGGCGATGGCGATGAACGCGGTTTCATTTAGCTGCGTAGCATCATGATTCACGCGAACTGCAAATTTTTCCAACACTGTGTGAATCAGGCTGCCGCGCTCTTTGGCATCGAGCGGTGCATCGAGTGGATCAAGCGGGATAAGCTTTAAAATATGGCGCGCATAGATGGCATAAGGATCGCGCAGCAATTGATCAATATGGGATATGGAAAGGCGCTTCGGGCGGAACTCTATCGGCGGATTGGGCGCGGGAGGCACGGCGAAAAGCCGCGCAGGCGTTGGCTCTGGTTCATACGTCACGGGCTGCATCACACCGCTACTGCCGCACGATTCCAGCCGTTTTATCCAGCGGCTTGGAAGTATCGCCGAGCCGCCCACTCTGCACGCGCGGGTATAAAACACCTCGCTCGCATGCGATAACATATAAAAATCGTGCGCCGATTGACCGATGGCAAGTTCGCGCGCGGGTAGCCCAACTTTTTGGCGCATGGCATCGTTTAACCACAGGCCAGCGCTTGCATCTTGCGGCCATGAGCCTTCATTAAGCCCCGCTAATATCACACGATCAGCGGTGATTAACCGCGCCTCAATCGGCGATACTAGTTGCACGCGTGCATCGAGCAACGATGGCTCGATGGTTTTGATCTGCCCCAGCAACTGCCGCAGCACCGATGAATAGCTGGTGGTTTCAATCGGCGGCAGAAGCTTTAGCGCATTCGAAATATCCTCTTGCGCGGCATCATCGATGTTCAATAACCCTAATTGCGCTGCGCACGCCAGATGCGCATTCCACATTTCCTCAGGCGAGGATTTACTGCGCGAGGCAAGGTTTATCCAAGGCTCCAGTGCGGTGATATGTGTCTCTATCCACGCGCTTTGATCATCGGATAACGCATCTGAGGTCGCCATCATTTTCAGCCGTTTGATCGCGCTGCTCTTGCGCTGCAATCCGCGAAGCTGCGTGGTTTCAAAGGTGTAAAGCAACGCACGAATCGGCGCGGAGCATTCCATCATTTTCAACACCGCCAACAACGCCACGCTGCTATTTGGCTGCTGCAATAGATCGGCCAGCACCAGCAAACCGACTGCTTTGGTGCTGCTCACCAGCGGCTCGCTTTGCGTATTATTAAACGGAATTTTCATCTGTTTGAGCGTGACACTCAAGCGCCTGAGCAACACATCATCGGGCGTGATTACGGCAACTTTTTTATCGGTATCGCGCACTAGTTGCGCAATCGCCTGCACCTCCTGCCATTCATTCGCCGCTTGCACCAACCCAAACAGCGGCATATCGGGCGCGGCAATCGCATGGTGCGCCCAAACATTCGTGCACGCCGCAGGAAGCATCGCATGATGCAGCCACGCGGATTGAGGCGACACATTGCCCTGCCCTATCACTTTCACCGCGTGCCGCTCTACCCCCAACGCCTCAAGCAAGCGCTTGGCGCCGCATTGCGGGTGAGTGGGTTCAATCTGTTGCCACACCTCATCGGCGCACGCGCTATCTAACCCTGCAATAATCACCTCTGCGCGCGGCAATTGTGCGACCACTTTCAACAAGCGTTTGGTGGCAGCTTGCGTGCCCATCGACCCCGCAATAATCACGCCATGAGCGGGCGGCGCGGCTTGCCAGCAATCGCTTAGATAATGGAGCCATTGATGATGCATCTCGGCGATGGAAACCACGCCATGCGTGGCTGAATATCGGCTCCACCAGCGCGCAATGTGATTGACTCCTTGCAGGCTTTGTTGCCAATGCCCCGCAAAACGCTCCGATTCAATGGCAGCCAGCGCCGAATAAGGAATCTGTTCGCGCTCAAATTCATCTAAAAAAGCGATCATCTCACGCGCCATACGCGCCGCCTGATCGATGCTCATCTCGAGCCCGAGCGTGGCACGCACGCGCCACAGCTCATAGGTGGCGAGCATCAACCGCTGACCATTGCTGATGGCGCGCGCCGTGGGTGGCGGCAACTCAGACGCGATGGCGTTTTTATCAAGATCGCCCAGTGCAAAGATGTTTGGAACCGCTGCACCATTAGCGCCAAACGCATCGCGCAGCGCCATGCAACTGCGGCGATTTGGCAACAGCACCCACAGCGATTTCAATGCGTTTTTGTCGTCGCCATAACCCGCAACAATATGGTTTAACAGCGTTTGATGAAACGGCAGGTGCGCGGGGATGGTGCTGATATGCTGCATGATACTGGCCGCCAACATCGGATTTTGCTAAAAGATTCAGGCTAAATGCGTTATAGATTATTTCATGGCAAAGATCGAACCCAAACTCGTTGATACCAAAAAAATCGCCAAAGGCACGGGCGGTGGCATCGCGATTGATGTGGATATCGATAGTGTCCGCAAGGAACTCGCGCTCATTTGGGCGGGACATTTGGCTGTCGGTCTCATCGGCAAGATGTGCTTATACACCATTGCCGGCCAAGAGCCGTGGCGCAGCCAAAACGAAGGATTATGCTTTTGGTTTGGGCCCACTGAAATTGATAAAGCGATTGGCCATTTGAAAGAATATTACAATGGTGGCGCGCTGCCTAACACACCGCTGCTACTCAACCCGATTGTGCATGAGGTGAATGATGAAACAGGCATTGGAAAGCCGCTGGGCAGCGGCATCATCTGGGGCACCGCCTTTGCATTGGGGATTTATCGGCTAGAGCCAGACTCGGTTGATCGCATTAATGATATGGGTGTGTTTCATTCGCCATTCGGACGCGTGGATAACATGAAAGCGGGCATCAAAGTCCTCGCCTTCTCGAATAAAATTATGCCAGCACTCGACGATGGCAGGTCCTTAGAAACCAACAAAGCATTCTATGATGTCGTGAACCTTGATGCCCCGCTTTATTATTCTTATTATCTGCTCTCAGGCGTCAAATATCTGTCATTGCATGGCCTGTTTCATCACCCGCATATCGACAAAATGGTCGTGCCACCCAAAGGTGAAAATTTGCTCGAATTTGTGAAATCTAAACAGATTGATCCGCAAAAAATACTCGATGCCCGCTATTGTTGGGATTCCTATGACCGCATCCATTCGCTCTATAAAAAATGGGGAACAGACACCAAAAATGTCGCGCATAATAACCGCTTTTTTAATCTGTGCGCGCGCGATGTGTTTTTGTTCGATGCCACAGGCCCCATGCGTAAAGGCGCTGAAGATTCCTTCGAGTTTTTGGTGCCAGGCTTTTTGCCACGCGGCGCCATCAGCATTCTGGCGGCATCGGGCGGGTGCGGTAAAAGCTCGATCGCGCACGAATTATGCATCTATGCCGCAACCGATTATAAAGCGCACGAACCGCGCCCCTTCTGGCTTGGCCAACCGGTGAATGTGGATGTGGCAGCCGACGGCGTGTGCGTCTATTTTGCGGGTGAAGATGGCCCCGCCATCATCAACGCGCGTGCCGAATTATTTGACCCCGAAGGTCGCGCCCAGCGGCTGCAATTTCACCGCGCCAATTTTGGCTCAGAGGAGGTATCGTTTGCCGAATTTATCACCAAACGCTTGATGAAAATGCCCAACATTCCGTTAGTGGTGGTGGACCCTGCGCGAAAATATCTGGCAGGTAGCGAGGAAGATTCTGAGACGGTGAATGAATTTTTCTTCGCGCTCGAAGAACTGGCCATGAGCAAAAATTGCGCGGTGGTGGTGGTGCATCACTTGAAAAAAGGCGCAAGGCCTCAAAGCGTGCCAGAAGTGCTCGATGAACTGCGCGGCAGCCAAGTGTTTATCGACCGAGCACGTGTGGTGATGGGCATGTTCCGTCAAGGCAAAAACACTATTGTGGGCCTCGCCAAAAACAACATTCCGCCCAACCTTGGCATGGTGATGGAAGAGCGCCTGTTTGTGCGTAACCCCAAAACGCTGAAACTCATGTGGGTGCCCGGTGAAGATGGCGTGCGCCGCGATACGCTCACCCAAGACGAGCTCGACCGCATCGAATATGAATCCTTTATGCAGCAGGTGGAACGCGCCAAATCGGGCGGCCTGATCGACGCGGATGATGAAGCGGAATATATTCCGCCAAGCCAGCGCAAAGATGATTAGGCACTGTTAGCTAATTCTACTATGACTTGCTGCAAATAGCAACTTTTCAAACTTGCGTTGCTCATGTACCTAAAAGTACACTGCGCTACGGGTCTTGAAAACCTGCTATTTTCGCTTCGTCCTAGCGAAGTGCCTAGGGCATAACCAATCTGGATCTACGCCGCCATATAACAATATGACAGACCTATGATTACTTCTTTGGTAACACCCGATGCAACAG
>JAKFUW010000050.1 GCA_021732545.1 Alphaproteobacteria bacterium
ACCCTGCCACGGGGAAGGTCATCGGCACCACGGGCGTTAAAGCGCATATTGGCCTCTGTCAGCCCTTTTATTCCTATAAAGTCAACACCATCACCCAGCAATGTAAAGAATTGAACATCTTTTCCAAGCACGAAATGCTGCAAGTGACCAATGATCTCACGGGTTCCAGCGAGATTGGCTCGTTGTTTTTGCTGCCCGCTTTTAGGCGCGACAGGCTCGGGCGCTTGCTCTCATTATGTCGCTTTATGTTTATGGCGCCCTATCATTATTTTTTCGCCGATCAGGTGATTGCCGAGATGCGCGGTGTGAACGATATCGATGGCAATTCCCCTTTTTATGATTCACTCGCGCGCCCTTTTTTCGAGATGGAATTTCACAAGGCCGACTATATCAATGCCACCTGCGGCAACCAATTTATCAACGATCTGATGCCCAAATATCCGATTTATGTCAGTCTGTTGCCCAGATCCGCGCGCGACGTTATCGGTCAAACGCATCCCAATGGGGCACCTGCGCGCGCCATGCTGGAAAATCAGGGATTCCGCTGGCAGGGCTATGTGGATATCTTCGATGGCGGCCCCACCTTGCAAACCGCCGTCAGCACGGTGAAAGTCATTCGCGAGAGCAAACTGGCGGTGGTCACCGCGATTGACGATTCTATCAACACCGAAAAATTCATGCTTTCAAACGAAGCTTTTGCCAATTTCCGTTGCTGCGCCGCGCGCGCCCAACTGCACGAATCAGGCGTGATCATCAGCAGTAAAGCCGCGCGTCTGCTCGAAGTAAGCGTCGGCGACTCCATCCGCATTGCCACCCACCAAACAGGATTATCCGCATGAGCATCACCCAGTTCTGTCTTTGCGAGGGAGTGAAACGACCGAAGCAATCCATTATATTTCTTGGCATGGATTGCCACGCTTTGGCTTCGCACAAAGCTCGCAATGACAAACGATCGTAACGGGAGTACATCATGAGCACACATTTCATTAACGGCCAATGGGTTACGGGCGCGGGCCTGCCATTCACCTCCCTCAACCCCGCCACGGGAGAAACCATCTGGCAAGGCAATGCCGCCGATAGCGCGCAAGTGAATGCCGCCGTGGCCGCTGCCGCAAACGCTGCCAAAGGCTGGGCTGCCACGCCTTATGATGCCCGCGTGGCGATTCTCACGCGCTTTCGTGATCTGGTTAAAGAAAAAACAAATGGACTCACCGATTTAATCTGTCAGGAAACCGGCAAAATCCGCTGGGATGCAGCGAATGAAGCGGGCGCCACCGTGGGCAAGCTCGCGCTGTCATTGCAAGCCTACGCCGATCGCACCCCCACCAAACACGGCGAATCGGGTGGACTTACCACCGTGATCCGTCACCGCCCACATGGCGTGATGGCGGTCTATGGGCCGTATAACTTCCCCGCCCACTTACCTAACGGCCACATCATGCCCGCCTTGCTGGCTGGCAACACAATCGTGTTCAAGCCCAGCGAAATGACCCCCATAGTTGGGCAATGGATGGTCAAGCAGTGGCAGGCCGCAGGGATACCTGCTGGAGTGGTCAACTTGGTACAGGGCGAGCGCGAAACGGGTAAATCGCTTAGCAGCGCCCCCATCAATGGGCTATTGTTTACCGGAAGCTCACAAACAGGCAAAATATTGCACCAATTGTTCGCTGGACGGCCTGAGGTGATTTTAGCGCTCGAATTGGGCGGTAACAATCCCCTCATTGTCGATCACATCACCGATATCAAAGCGGCGGTGTTGGAGACCATTTTATCGGCCTATCAAACCTCTGGCCAGCGTTGCACCTGTGCACGGCGATTAATCGTCGTTGAATCTGCGCCCTCCACCCCCGCCTTTTTAGCCGCGCTGCAAAATGCCGTGTCGCAGCTTAAAGTGGGAAGCTATACCGATAGCCCCGAACCCTTTATGGGGCCGCTGATTAATAACCGCGAGGCTGATCGCTTGCTCGCAGCCCAAGAAATGCTGGAAAAATCGGGCGGCAAGGTGCTGGTGCGGATGAAGCGCCTGCACGCTACTTTGCCCTTTATCTCCCCGGCTCTCATCGACACCACTGCTATGGATAACCGCATTGATGAGGAGTATTTTGGGCCATTATTGCAGATTATTCGGGTTAAAACGCTGGATGATGCCATTATTGAAGCCAATAATACTGCTTTTGGCCTGAGTTCCGGCCTTTTATGCGATGATAAAGCCAAGTTTGAGCATTTTGTGCAGCATATTCACGCTGGAATTGCCAATTGGAACCGCCAAACTACCGGATCGGCGGGCACATCGCCCTTTGGGGGCGTGGGCTGTAGCGGCAATCACCACCCCGCAGGCTATTATGCTGCCGATTATTGCGCGTACCCGACAGCGTCCATCGAAAAAACCCAGCTTTCACTGCCTGAAACGCTACCTAGTGGGGTGGTGTTGTGAGCATTTTACTGTCATCCCGCATTCATTGCGGAATCTCCATCCACATAACCACACCTCCTCTTGTCACCCCGCACTTGTTGCGGGGTCTTGTAAAATACCGTTGGAGGTGCCGCAATAAATGCGGCATGACAGATTGAATATGACCACTACCGAACTCCAACTTGAAGGCCTGCCCGGCCCCACGCATAATTATGCGGGCTTGAGCTTTGGCAATGTGGCATCAAGCACCCATGGCGGCAGCATTTCCAACCCACGCGCGGCAGCGCTTCAGGCGCTTGGCAAAATGAATTTTCTATATGAAATGGGCATCGAAGTGGCGGTGATGCCCCCCCATCCGCGCCCGATGATCGACGTGTTGCATCGCTTAGGATATCAGGGTTTTGTGCACGAAACTCTCATTTTGGCACAGTCTGAATCGCCTGAATTGCTAAATGCCATCTGGTCGGCCTCGCCCATGTGGGCGGCCAATGCCGCAACCGTCACGCCGTCAACCGATTCGAGCGATAGACGCGTGCATTTCACCCCTGCGAACCTCTTTTCAACGCTTCATCGTTCGTTCGAGCCACGGGTAACCACCGGTTATTTAAGGCAGATTTTTTCTGATAATCAGTATTTTACGGTGCATGATCCCCTGCCCGTTACCACGCGCCTGGCCGATGAGGGCGCGGCCAACCACATGCGCTTCGCCGATAGTACTGGTGCAAATGCGCATCATGTGTTCGTCTATGGCGCGTCACCCGAATCTGCGCTGCATCCTATGCGTTTTCCCGCGCGTCAGCAGCTTGCTGCCAGCCAGTCTGTTGCACGTTTGCATGGGCTTGGTGACTCCCAAGTCACATTCGTGCAGCAAAACCCTGATGCCATCGATGCGGGTGTGTTCCATCACGATGTCATTGGTATGAGCCACGCTAACCTTATGATTATCCATCAACAAGCTTGCATCAATCAAGTAGCATTTGTGCAACAGATGCAAGATCGTGGCATCACGGTGCGGGTGATTAGCACTGATGAATTATCGATCGAGCAAGCGGTGAAAAGTTATTTCTTCAACGCCCAGCTGGTGAGCGTGCCCACAGGGGGCATCGCCATCCTTTTTCCGCAGGAATGTGCAGAAGACAGATCGGTAAACGCCTTGTGTGAACGCCTCAAAAACGAATTAGGAATCATATCGCAAATCCACTTTCTCGATCTGCGCGAGAGCATGAAAAATGGCGGTGGCCCAGCTTGCCTGCGCCTGCGCGTGCCGTTGAACGCCGCCGAACTCGCTGCTATGCATCAAGGCGTGAGGTTTGATCTTAAGCTTTATCAACAGCTTAAGCGATTAGTGGAATCATCGTATCGCGAGAGCATCTCCCCCGCCGACTTGCGCGATGCGGCCTTTGCCGATGAAGCACTGGCAACGCATACGAAAATATTGGATGTGCTGAGTCTATCTTAGAATGTCACCCCGCATTCATTGCGGGTCTGGATATTATAAAAACCAGACCCCGTCATCCGCTTCGCTGCGACGGGGTGACAGCTATCACCTAGACCACTGGCAACTGGCAACTGATTTTTCAATCTTCATGCAACTGTCACACACATAATGACTAAAATTTTATATATTTAACTTATCGCACAGGGGCAAAAAGCAAAACAACAACCCCATAAGAGAAAGCGGAACCTGAATTGGCGAAAAATCGCCCCGACATGAAGCCCGACCCAGATTGGCACATGTCACCAACGAATGTAAATCGTGATCGATTTATGTACCTCCCTAATCAGACTTGAGAGTGGTGACTTGTTCACCACTTTTTTTTGTGCTGATGTTTGGTGAGCGTGTCATCCCCGCGAACACGCTAGCGTGGAAGGCGGGGATCCAGAAGGCCGATTAGGCCGTCAAGCAACTCATCTAATGAAAACTGGATTCCCGCTTTCGCGGGAATGACGAAACCTACGTTCCTATCTCCACTTGCCCGCTCGCCACCCGCATCAAATGAAGCGCCGAAAGTTTAGCGCGCTCAGGCAAAGAGTCCACCGCCATCCATTCTTCGTCGGTATGAATGAGTCCGCCGCGCACGCCAAGTGTGTCGATATTAGGAACACCATAACTCCATAAATTATTGCCATCGCAACAACCTCCGGTTGCTTTCCATTGCACATCAATCCCCAACATGTTGCCCGTGATTTGCACCTGCTCAAACAGTTGTTGGTTAGCAGGTGCCATGGGCTTGGGTGCGCGAGTAAACCCACCATGCAGATGCACCGAAATATCATTACGATTACGGAACAATCCGCAGATGGAATCAAATTGATCCCATATCCACTGCTCATCGTTACGCTCACGGACTCGTACATTGAGCCGCACAATGGCTAAATCTGGCACCATATTAAGCGGCCCGCCACCTTCGATTTTTCCGACATTAATCGTGACCTCCGGGCGCGTGCCATTGAGCGCGGCGAGCGCAGCAATCAACTCCGCCGATGCAACTATCGCGTTTACGCCTTTGTCAAAATCGCGCCCGGCATGCGCTGCTTTTCCTCGCACCACAAAGGTAAAATTGCCACTGCCTTTGCGCGCTCCGGCGAGCGTTCCGTCGGCCAAAGCTGGCTCATAAATCATGCCTAATTGGCACCGTGTTGCTGCCTCTTTGAATAAAAAATCGGACCCCTGCGAGCCGATTTCTTCGTCAGGATTGAGCACAATTTCCCACCCCAATTCATTCGCCCATGGCGATTTCTCGAAGGCCTCAAGCGCTTTCAACATTACCACCAACCCGCCTTTTAAGTCGGCTACACCGGGGCCATGAAGGGTGTTTTCATCGGTAAAATGGGGGAACTGAAACGGATGATCTTTACCAAACACCGTATCCATATGCCCGCCCAAAAACACTTGGCGAGAGGCTGACGGGCGCTTGCGAATCCTGAGCGCCTGCCCCAACGGAATTTCAATTTCGCGCCCCAACGAGTCAATCGCTTTGAGCGGCGCCAATTCAATCCGCTCCACACTATCCGCGTGCAACCACAGAAAATTATCCTCGAGTGCTTGCAGCATCCGCGCCAAGCCATCCGTGTGATACGAGCCCGAATTAATGCCCGACCATTGATAGACCAAATGCGCCATATGCTGCGCTTGGCTGTCGATATAATCGAGGTGAGGAGTGTAGGTGGAGAGATCGGTCATAATAAACAAGACAATAACACGAAACAATCTATAAAATATATGATTTTTAGGTGGATTGCCACGTCACTCGCTACGCTCTTTCCTCGCAATGACGAGACCATATCATGAGCTGTCACCCCGTCGCATGACGGGGTCCGGATGCCGTCATAAAGAAGGCATGACTAGCCAAAATAGCTAACCCTTCAGCGATTTCATCAATCGCTTGATGAAGTTGCCCTCGGCTTTGGGCGGCTCGCTAAGGCCTTGCGAAAAGGCTTCCAGCGCGTTGCGGAAACGTGCAAGGCCGTGGTGCAGTTCGTCTTCGGTGATATTGAGCGGCGGTAAAAAGCGCATTACATTCGGCCCCGCCACCAGCACCAGCACGCCAGCTTTGCGGCACATTTCAGAGATATCGTTGGCTTTGCCATGCCATTCGGGCTTGAGCACCGCGCCTATCATGAGGCCCCGCCCGCTAATTTCGGTAAAACACTGCATGGATTGATTAATGACATCGAGTTCGGCGCGCAGCAATTGGCCCATCGCCTCCACATTGGCTTCAATTTCAGGTGATTTTAAAATTCTAAAGCCAGCCAGCGCCACCGCTGTGGCTAAAGGGTTGCCGCCAAAGGTGGTGCCGTGGCTGCCAAATTGCAACACGTCTTGCACTTTTTCGCCCACCAGCAACGCCCCGATCGGCAAGCCGCAACCTAGCGCTTTGGCCAGCGACACCGTGTCGGGCATCACGCCGTCTTCATGCCAGTGCGAAAACAGCTTGCCGGTTCGCATCATGCCGCATTGCACCTGATCGAGCATCAGCAACGCACCAACTTCATCGCATTTGTGGCGCAAAAACTTCAAAAATCCGGGTTTGGATGGGATAATACCGCCCTCGCCTTGCACGGGTTCGACTAAAATAGCGCAGGTATTTTCGTTCACCACGGCATTCACCGCTTCTTCGTCATTATAGGCGGTAGCATACATAAACCCACCCGGCAATGGCTCGAATCCTTCGTGATATTTGGGTTGCGCGGTGGCAGTCACGGTGGCCAATGTGCGGCCATGGAACGAGCCATGAAAGGTCACAATCTCGCGCTGATGCGGTGCGCGGCCACGGTTTGCCGCATGTTTGCGGGCGAGTTTAATGGCCGCTTCATTGGCTTCCGCGCCCGAATTACAAAAGAACACGCGCTTGGCGAAGTTGCTCGATTCCACCAATAACTCCGCCAGCTCAATCGTCGGTTCGGTATAAAAAATATTGCTGGTATGCCAGAGTTTTTTGAGCTGTTTTTCAAGCGCTTCCACCAACACCGGATGCTGGTGACCGAGCGAGTTGACCGCAATGCCCGCGCCTAAATCGATGTAATCCTTACCATCCAGATCCCATATTTTGGCGCCCAACCCATGATCTAAGATCATCTCGCGCGGTTTATAATTGGGCACATAATAACGCTGGCCTTTGGCGATGAGTTCCTGCGTCAGCGCGCCCATATTATGTTTACTATCGGTCATGATGTATCCTCTCTATCGTGTCATTGCGAGCTTTGCGCGAAGACGTCTCTTGGTTTTGCTATAGCGCAAGCGCGGCGATGGGTCTAGTGCAGCGAGCGTTATGCACACCCTTAACAAACTTCACGATTTTATCCACAATCCTTAACTTTATCTTAAATTTTAGCCTTCATAATGAGTGAATAAGAGCCTGATGAAAGGCTTTATTTTAATAGAGGAGGCAAGCCATGCCATCACGCACCATATCACACGAACACCCCACCATCATGATTCGCTGGCAAGCGGTTTTGTTTTTGGGAATGTTTCTGGCGGCGATGGCCTTTATGGTGGGCTATGCCACCGCAGCGCAGCCTGAAAAAGCGATTAGCATTGAGTGGGTAAACGCCAATGGCCTAACCGCTAAGGGCGAACAAGCGATGAAAGCACTCGCGCTCGCGCCGCGCCACGGATTAGCGCCAAGCCGTTATGCGCTCGATAAAAAAACCGATAATCAGCAGATCACGCAAGCAGTGGTACGTCTCGCGCAAGACCTCAAAACCGGCGTGAAACCCGATGCGCGCTATGACCGTTTGAACGTTTCCGAAACTCGCCCCGATGCCGGAATGTTAGTGCAACAGATGGCTGACGCTGATGATGTCACCGCGTGGATGAAGGCGCAAGCGCCTGCCACGCCTGTCTATAAGCGATTGGCAAAGCTGCTCAAACGCTATCAGCGCATGGAACACAACCACAGCTGGCCGCAGCTTGCTGCGGGTGCCAGCCTGAAACCCGCCATGACCGACCCGCGCATCGCCACCTTGCGCCAGATGTTGCAACTCAGCGGCGACCTTAAAGCGCCGTTTGAAAATGCCGCGCCCACTCATTATGATGCAGTACTTGCCGAGGCCGTCAAACGCTTTCAATCGCGCCACGGCTTAACCGCTGATGCAGCAGTCGGCCCTGCCACCCGCGCGGCGCTGAATGTTCCGCTGAATAAACGCATCGACGCTATTCGCGTGACGATGGAACGCATCCGCCAGTTGCCTGATCATTTAGGTGAAAAATTCATTGTGGTAAACCTGCCCGCCTTCCAACTCACCGCGTTTGATCATGGCAAAGAAGCGGTGAATATGAAAGTGATTGTGGGGCGCGTGGATCGCAAAACGCCGCTATTTAGCAACGCGATCACCCAAGCGGTGTTTAACCCAACCTGGAGCGTGCCTGCCAAAATCGCGCGCGAAGATTTCCCCAAAAAGCTGCAAGCTGACCCTGAATATCTGATCAAACATGGTTTTACGGTGATGCAAGACGGCATGGTGGTTGACGCCGCATCGGTTGATTGGCAATCGGTGGGCAGTTATAGCTTGCGCCAATCATCGGGAGACGGCAACGCTTTAGGCAAAGTGAAATTCCCGATTCCTGATAATCAATCGGTCTATCTGCATGATACTTCCGATCGTGGTTTGTTCAGTAAAGACATGCGCGCGCTATCGTCGGGTTGCATTCGGGTGGAAGCTCCGCGCGAGCTTGCGAATTTTATCGTAAACGGCAATGCAGGGTGGAATGAGAAAACCATCGCCGCCGCCTATGATGGCTCAGCGAATCGCACCGTGAACATCACGCCCGTGCCCGTTCATGCGGTCTATTGGACGGCGTGGGTTGACGGCGACGGCACCACCCATTTTTATGACGACATCTACCGCAACGATCCCATCACGCTGGCAGCACTGGGCGATGAGGGTGACAAAAAGCTGATGCAACTGGCGGCACGGTAGGATTTTTCACCTGTCATGCCGCATTCATTGCGGCATCCCCATCAGGCCGAATGGAGACCCCGCAACAAGGTGCGGGGTGACACATTAAATGCAATTGTAATCAAATCGTCATCATTCTTTTACGCTTTTTTAAGATA
>JAKFUW010000209.1 GCA_021732545.1 Alphaproteobacteria bacterium
AGGGTGGGGGAATAATCATCACAGAGCCTTCACCAAACTTTCACATTACTGCTCGGCAAGATGGGTTATACTGCCTAATATGACCCAAACCCAAACACTCCAAGCTGGCCACTCTTCCCCGCCTCCCATTGGCGCGGGGCAGAGTATCAGCCTCACCATCGATACTGGCAATGGCCAACCAGTTTCGCTTGCAATCCGAGTTCCACCCGCACCCGAACGCGCCACCGCTGCGCCTACCTCTTACGCTGGCAAAATGGCGGAATCTCTTTTTGGCTACACCACCCAAGGCACCCATGTGGCGGCTACCTCGGCGATGCTACCCAACACCTATCGCGAGGCACCCTCCACCACCGTGATGATGAACCAACTGTTCCCCACGCCTACCCCTGCGCTCGAAGTGGCGCAGCGGCGCTTTACCATGCATGAGGGCATCGATGCGGATATGGGCAAATTGCAACAACAGGATCACCATCCTGATCGTTTTAAAGAAGCGCTCAAAGCGGTGCATCAGGTGATGGCCGAAATGATTACGGGCAATATGATGATGAATGTGCCGCCCGATGAAATCCGCGAGCTGCAACACGCCGTGATGCACAAAGCGCTCGAGCAACTCAAATCTGGCGACTCCACCAAACCCTTCTGCGCACACACACTAAAAACCACCATGAAGTCGCATCACAAGGTCAAACACTTTAAAGAAATGCACGACCCCAAACATGGCCACCACACCAACATGCACTATCACCCCATCACTGGCGTGCAGAGCAAAACGGCGCTGGCGAATCATTTGTTCCATTGCGGCAAAATAGAAGAGCACGATCATGGCAACCTCGTGCACCACGAACCGCATTAAGGATAACCACCTATGAGCAAACAAGCCCATCCCACCGATATGCAACGTGAATTTGAAGCGTTTGTTAAGCGCGTTGCCAAAACTCCCGTTAACATGCGCGATGCAAATGGCGACCCAATCGCGAGTGATAAGCAACGTGTCGTACAGGATCTATTTCCTGAATTTCCTCAACAACTACAGAATCTTTTAAATCCTTTAAAAAAACATCCTGATTATCTAAAAACCAGTGATGCTGCACGTAAAGATTTTCTGAGTGCATTCTATCATCTTACCACTAATTTGGTTCACGATATATTAGATGACGTATTAGCACAGCCTGATGCGCCAGCATCAACGCTTAGCCAGCTAGCAAAGCACGCATCACCATCATTATCGATTTCATTTAACCACTACTTTGCATTTCAAGTAGGTTCTGAAAGCTCCTATTTTAAAGAGCAGATTCTACCGCGCATTCATTTTTATAACGCGCTAAACACTCCAGATATTGTTTATCTTAACAACCATGCCCAAGCGATTCATGATAGGCCAAAGTTAAAAAAATTGTTCGATGAAGTTATCGTTGCTCTCAAAGAAAAACTTGGCACAAGTCCAGACGCTGAAGAAAAAGTGACGTGCATGCAATGCCTGTGTGATGCGCTCCTCAAATCTAATTTTAAGGATCAATTTAATTTAGCAACATTATCTACTCAGGAAAAAGCCGAATTAATCATCTCCATGCAAACCCTATTTACTACCGCTGAGCCACTTAGCGACTTACAATCCCTTACGAACCCTAGCGGTGATGATATCTCCGCATGTGCTAAAATGGTGCACGGCTTGTTTTCCTCTGAAACGGCTTTACATTCCATCGACATATTCCCATCCGGACAACACGCGGAACAACCCGCAATCACCGTACAAGCAGCATCTGCTTCCCGCGCGCTTATAACCAGCTCGCAGGGGAAACACCATCAAGCCACACTCGATATGCAAACAGGTAGAGATCCTCGAGTGGTTTCACTTCTTGCTGTGCGAGAAAGACACGACATTGCCGCTCAAAAAGCGTTCGATAGCGACCCAGGCAATAATCGAGGCGTCTGACCCTCCCAAAAAGCCACAACCGTCATAAAAACTTCATCAAATGCGGCTTTCATTCAAGTTTCATTGAATTTATAACTATTTTTCAGTACGATTAACCATCAACAGGGTGTGTGTGGGCAATGGCTGCTTTCGCCTGAAAAAACAACATATGAACACTATGACAGACGATAAGAAAAAATCCTTTGTCGATCAGATCATCGCCAAAAAAGGCCATCTGGTTCACAAATTGAAGGCTAAGGATTCCACCGGTCGGTGGGCCTATTATTTTGTGCTGGTCGAACCCACGCGTGAATCAGCGTTCATGAAAGCCATCGAAGGCGATGGCATGATCGATCTGGAAGATTTCGGCAAAGTCATTGCCTCGTGTTATGGCGAAGAACCCAACGATGAAACCAAAGAGTTCCTCAAAGACAAATACGGGTTTGAGGTTTAGAGTCGAGAGAAGGTTGAACGCTCTATTATCTGTGTCAACCTATTATCTCATCTTTTTACTCGACTCTCGATTCTCGACTCTAACCACTGACTTTCTTTACCCTTTCTTCATGTTTTTGTGATATATTTTGAATATGGCTCGAAATCCTGACGATTTTCTGGACATCTTAGACGGCTTTTTCGAAAAGCTGCATGAAAGCGGCGCGGTGCTGTTTTCGGGTTGTCAGGACATGGTCACTGCTACCGCCAAATCCATCATGAACCAGCCCGATATGCGCTATGTGCCCGGTCACAAAGTCACGGAACTCATGGCCAATCTCGTCAACCTTGCGGCCTCCATCGCTGCCGAAGGTTGGCTGAGCGAATCTCAGGCGCGCGAGCAATTTAAAGCGCTCACCCTGCCTGATAGCATCCTCATCAAGCATTTCATGTCTGAGGCCAACATGGAAAAAGCGCGCTATGAACCGGTGATGCTGGCCGAGCATTATGACTCTCCGCGCGCCGAGCGCAATGCGCTGCTTCGCATCCGATTAAAACGCATGTTGCGCGCGCGCCAAAGCTATGATCCGCTGCCTAATTCGTTCATTCGTGCCGTGCGGATAGCGGGTCATCGGGTATTGCAAGCCGACTGTTTTGGCACCTACCGCGCGGGCGCATTGTTGCAGATGTTCGACGATATGATCCGCCAGGCCGACCACATTGCCACCACCACCTATGATGAATTTGCGGGCATCGCCTCGCTCAATTTCGTCTTGCGCGAAGAAGGTAATCTATGGAAACTCTATCGCCACAAAGCCCCGCGCTTTAAAGCCAAGCCCGGCGACCCACTCCACGCGGGCGTATTCCCCTCATCCCGCGCCACCATGCTCTATGTGCCCGATCACCCGAGCAGACCGACTTTGCATTAAAAATTTTTACCACCCCGTCCATTACCAACAACTCCATCATATACAGCCTCTGGTGGGCTATCAATAGTGGGAACTGGCCCTGCTGGCGTTGCTTTACCTACGCCCCCAAACACACGATCAAAATCTAGGTTGGAGGATCGATCAGTCATGGCGCTGCGAATGACGTTACGATATTCGGTTGGTATTGCCGCGCCCTGCTCCCAACCTTGGTAGGTTTCCAGATCGATCGGCGAGCGTCCAAACATACTTAGTTTTTGATTAATCGTATCCACCGCCTGTTGGGGCGATAACGGCACACCTTTACCTTTGTTATGGCGGCGCAACCCAATCAGCATCTCCGCCGTGTTCTCTGCCCCGATATATCCGGTATTATCGCGCACCACGCCATAGCCGTGGTCGATAGTCACATTATCAAGATTCACTGTTTGTGGTTGCAAGGGGTGGTTGAATGGTTCTGTTAAAATATCACAAGAACCACTGGATTTCTTACGCGCCATATCTATATCCTTTTTAATGGTGTTTATATGGTGTCTTTCTAACACATAGCTTGATGTCATGTATGACAATTTGATGAAATCTATTTCCCCAGTCGCCCGACATTGCATTAAAGGGGCTAGGTGTTACCTCTCATGAGGCTGTCACCTCGGTTGCGCCAACACATCGGGATCTGGTTGTTTAATTGCCGGATACCGGCGTGGCTCCGCCAGCCAGTTTGACAGTTTTCACTCGACTCTCACCCCTCGTCCCTCTCCCCTATCCCCTTTACATTCTAACCCGTCCCCGCTATCCCAATGCCCATCACAAGGAGCACACATGCCAAAACTCGTCATCGGAAAAGAAGAATGGGCAAGCCTGCCCGAGCTTGGCCTGCACGCCATCAAAGCGCGGGTGGATTCTGGTGCGCGCACCTCGTCGCTGCATGCGTTCAACATCCGCATCAGCACCGTTCAAGGCGAGCAATGGGTGCGATTCGATATTCATCCCTTGCAAAAAAACCAGAAAATTGTCGTTCATTGCAAAGCCCCGCTGATCGAAAAACGCGAAGTGAAAAGCTCATCGGGTCATATCGAGCTTCGCCCCGTTATCATCGCCACCTTTAAGCTTGGCGAGCAAAGCTGGCCGATTCAACTCACCCTCACCAACCGCGATTCGATGGGTTATCGCATGTTGCTAGGCCGCGAAGCGATGGAAGGCCGGGTCTTGGTCGATCCCGAAATATCGTTTAGCCAGCGCCGTTATAACGAAGCCGACGTGCGCTCGCTTTACGCCGAAAAACCCGCTTATAAACGCGGGCTAAACATTGCGGTGTTGGCATCGAATCCCGAACTTTATTCCAACCGCCGCCTCATGGAAGCAGGCGCGCAACGTGGCCACCAGATGCGTTTTATCAACATCGAACATTGCTACATGAACATCTCGGCCGATGAGCCGGAAATCCATTATCGTGGCGGCGAAATCTTAAGCTCATTCGATGCCGTGATTCCGCGCATCAAGCCCTCCATTACCTTTTATGCCACGGCTGTGCTGCGTCAATTTAAGATCATGAATTCCTATTGCCTCAATGATTCCATCGCCATTTCGCGCTCGCGCGATAAGTTGCGCGCTCTGCAGATGCTCGCCAACAAGGGCGTGCCCATGCCCATCACCGGCTTTGCCAATTCGCCGCAAGAAACCAACGATCTGATTAAAATGGTCGGCGGCGCGCCGCTAGTGGTAAAATTGCTCGAAGGCACGCAAGGGCGCGGCGTGGTGTTGGCCGAAACCAGCAAAGCCGCCGAATCGGTAATCAACGCGTTCAAATCGCTGCACGCCAATATTTTGGTGCAGGCCTTCGTGAAAGAAGCCGAAGGACGCGATCTGCGGTGTTTTGTCATCGATGAAAAAGTGGTTTCCGCCATGGAGCGCGTGGCGGCCAAGGGCGAATTTCGCGCTAATTTGCATCTGGGGGGTTCCGCCCATCAGGTCAAGCTCACCCCGCTGGAGCGCAAAATCGCCATTCAATCGGCTAAAATTATGGGGCTCAAAGTCGCTGGCGTCGATCTGATTCGTTCCGCCACCGGCCCCAAAGTACTCGAGGTCAACTCCTCACCGGGGTTAGAGGGCATCGAGGGTATTACGGGCAAAGACATCGCAGGGCTCATGATTGAGTGCGTGGAAAAACACGCGGTCAAGAAGCGGCGCAGGAGTGCGTGAGGAGTGAGTGATTAGTGATTAGTGCCTAGTGCCCATTAAGAAAGAGTCATCCCGAACTTGTTTCGGGATCATTTCGAAAAGATCCTGAAATAAATTCAGGATGACGACCTTACCATACTAACCACTAGGCACTAACCACTAGGCACTTACATTCCAGACTATATTTTTCAGCCTATTGCACTTTGCATCTCACAGGAAGGTGCAAAAAACCTAAATTATAACCCTTCCATCTTTTCGGTTGCGTCGGCCATAACTCTCTCTATGGTTGTATAAAAATAGGATATTAAACCTATAGTAGCAGATGAGGTGGCACGCACTCCCTTCCCTTACGCTATGAAAATAGCGCGCCATCCATCTGTATTGATTTGTTATTTTCGGCAAACTCATACACAGGGAATATGATATGACTCAATTATCCTCGCCACCCACCCTTCGTCATTATGTGCCAAAAACCAAACGCCGCCCCAAAATGGGAAGCTCGATTGAAGATATTTTATTCGGCGATGCGCCCAACCCCGTGCGAGCCGAGCAAGCCATCTGGCGTGCTGTCATTGTCCAATCCATCACCGATGCCATCAGCCGTTCGGCCAAGCGCGAGGCCATCCAGCACCGCCGCGAGGCGCTCACCTGGCTCACCAATTTCAGCCGCGATTTTCGCACCGTCTGTGAATATGCGGGCTATGATCCGGTTTATGTGCAAGAGCGCATCCAACGGTTGCTCCACGAACATGCGCGCCGCGACGCCTTGCATTTATTGCCTGATGTGATTGAGATAAAATCCTCGCCACCCACTTATTTTTCCTCGAACTATTTACATTATTCGATGCGCTGCAACGTGCAGCCGATGGCAAAAAGTCTGGCTGATGCGTAGCCTCATGCACGATGGTTTTATTTCACTATTCGCTAGGCTTGCAGGAAAAATGGCGGGGTTTCGAGACCCGCAGCGCAGCGTACTTTAGGGTACGTGAGCAGCGGAAGCGAAGAAAGCCCGTCATTTTAACCAAGCCTAGTAGAATAGGGAAAAAAACCATGTCCCAAGCGCCGATCATGCCATTCTATACCGACGCCTATCTCGCCGATACGCACCATTTAAGCACCGAAGCGCATGGAGCTTATCTATTGTTATTGCTGCATATCTGGCGTTGCAATGGCATCGCACCGCCCGATGATGACCGCCAACTCGCGCGCATCACGCGGCTGCCGCTCAGGCGTTGGAAGGTTACCATGCGGCCATTATTACAAGGGTTTTTCACGCTCGATGATGGCCATTGGGTGCAAAAGCGCCTGCATCGCGAATGGCACAGCGTTCAGCATAAAATTGAACAAAACAAGCAAAAGGGTATCAAAGGTAATTGGATAAAAAATGCTACCAATCCTCTGAAAAACAATCTTTCGCGGTCTGCCGTAGCGCACGCTGACGCTTCGCCATCCATCAACCATGATCCATCAACCGATAAACCACTTTATAAAAAAGAAGAGCATATAAGTGAGTCGTCTTTGCGAGCCGCTGTAAGCGGCGCGGCAATCCATGGATCGCCACGCGACTGCGTCGCTCGCGATGACACAACTCGAGTGCCTCTCACCCCCGCCCTGACCGCCCTCAAACCCATCCTCAATGATGTCGGCTATTTTGTGCGCGGCGGCAAAATCATCTCACCACTCCTTAAACCGCAACTGATCGAAGCCGCGCGCGAGGTTGCCACATTGCTACAACCGATCACCACGCAGCAAGCCGATGAAGTGATCGAGAAATTGTTTTTGCACTTTCCTAAATCACTGGAAAAAACTGATGCAGATGCTTTGAAATCAGACTTAATATCGCGCTTTGCTGAATGGCCGTATGATCTGGTACGTGATGCAACGGATGCGATCATCCACTCGCATCCTTACCCCACCTTACCGCCGATGTCGGCCTTTGCCACGCGGATTGAGCCTGCGCTTCACACCCGCCGCAAACAGGCACAGCGGATTGAGCGGTTGTTAGCGCAGATAGATTAGTCGTCAGTTGTCAGCTGTCAGTTATCAGTTATCAGTGGTTTACTTTTCTGAAAACTGAAAACTGGCGACTGGCAACTCGCAAAAAAGGGCGGATGTGCGTTACCACACAACCACCCTTTTTCTTATCCCTGAGCTTTTCCGAGCCACGCACTTTGAGTGCGCATTCTTCTTGTCAGGCGACCGGAGGGGCGTGGGTCTGAACTGCGCCTTTTAAAAGCATCCCCCGAAAGGTTAGCCGGCACGTTCAGGCCCGAATGTCCCCAAGGCATTGCTGCCTTTCCGATGTTTAACGACGGGTATCCGCGTCGTGCAGTTCCGCTTGTCACCAAAGTGCCAAGGCTAGCCGGAGCCCGCAGGGTCCGAAAGTATATGTCTGGGTTTGTGTGTTATGGCACCACGCAGTTCCCGCGAGCACACCTAACCAGAACCTTCCGTTCGCAACCTGTTACCAGGTCACTTAGGGGGTTTCTATCCCCCCTCGCCCAGCGGTGTCTCTTGCGATCAACCACCAAACTATGATCCCAATTTAGCACGAGATGTGATGGCGTAAAGCAGCCATTGCGCCACAGGGCAAACCTTGTGGATAGCGCCCAAAAAACCTGCATAAATAATGTTGAAAACCCAAGGCATCAATTCTTTTTTGTGAATTATCCCACGGCAATTTTGCCACAGCCTTTTGTGGCTATTGCATCACGCTTTGGGTGGGGGTTGGAGGATGCCTACCATCGATGCAATTGTCCCTAAATCTTCACACACCTGCGGCCTATGTTGCTCTAAACTATGTAGATGATTGAAGATAAACAACCCATATCCGATGAATTGCGCGCCGCCATCGACGCCAAAGCAGCGCGTATAGAGGTCGATTCCTATTATACTATGGCGATGAATAAAGGCCTTAAAGGGCATGCCATGGGTTTTTGGAGTGGCACCGCCATGGGCATTGTGTTTGGCGCAGGCAGCGGCGCGGTTGTCAATCTACTCGCGGGATCAGTTTTAGCGACGTTTGCAGGTTGGCCGATTATCATCGGTATGGCAACCGTGGGTGCGGGCTTAGGGGGCACCGTAGGCTCTCGCGTGGGGTCGGCAGCGGGTGCGGTTTCAGGTGTAATGATGGAATTTGAGCGCCGCCAGAAAGCGCGCGAACTCGAAGCCGATGTCATAGCATCGCCCGAAAAACAAGCACAGATTATATCAGACTATCGCACACAGCCGATGCCTGAAAAAGACGACACCGTATCCGAGATTTTTGCTACCAGCCCCACCCACATGGATGGATGGAGCAAAATAGTAGCGCCGCTCACCATGGTGCTAACCACCCTGCTTTGCGCCGCTGCCGGAGCCTTGATGGGTGCGGGCGCCTTTGCCATCAGTGGCGGCCCGGGCATTGGGTTGGGCGCGGTGGGTGTTGCGTCCTCTGGTGCGGCAGCGGCACTG
>JAKFUW010000181.1 GCA_021732545.1 Alphaproteobacteria bacterium
TGATGCATTCATAATTGATACCCTGCTATATTTAAGTGTTTCTTGCTATTGACGACGTTAATTTATATTACCTTTTCTCAGGCGCTCGGTAAACCTTGAAAATGGCTTTTTATTCATGCATTCACACTTGACATATGCGCAACCTTTCGTGTCGGAAAAATCCACTGCACTCACAGGTAATGTGCAGGTGGCGGGCGATAAATCCATCTCGCATCGCAGCCTCATTTTGGGCTCTCAAATCATCGGGTGTGTGCGCATCAGCGGCTTGCTTCTGGGCGACGATGTGATGAACACCAAAAAAGCATTGCAGCAACTGGGCGTGAGCATCATCCAAGAGGGTGACGTGTGGGTTGTGCAAGGGCGCGGCGTGGGCGGCCTTGGCGAGCCATCGGGTGTGCTCGATATGGGCAATAGCGGCACGGGTGCGCGGCTGATGATGGGACTGGTTGCCAGTTACCCGTTCACCAGCTTTTTCATGGGCGATGAAAGCTTATCCAAGCGCCCGATGCAGCGCGTGATGACGCCTTTATCGCAGATGGGCGCGCAGTTTCAGGCGCATTCGGGCAACACGCTGCCCTTAAGCATCACAGGACTCGCGTCTTTGATGCCGATCACCTATGAACTTCCGGTGGCCTCGGCGCAGATCAAATCGGCATTGTTGCTGGCAGGACTCAACACACCCGGCATCACCACCATCATCGAGCCCATCGCCACCCGCGACCACACCGAGCGGATGATGGAATATCTGGGATTGGGCGTCACCCGCACGCCATTACCCACAGGCGGATTTAGTATCTCTATCACGGGGCAGCCACCGCAAACCTTCCAAGAAACAGAGCTTCATGTTCCCGCTGACCCCTCCTCTGCCGCTTTCCCGCTGGTGGCTGCCGCCATTGTGCCAGGCAGCAACATCACCATTGCCAATGTGTGCATGAACCCGCTGCGCACCGGATTATTCACGGTGCTGGGTCGCATGGGCGCCGACATCAGCTATAGCAATCAGCGCACGGCGTGTGGCGAACCGGTTGCGGATATTACCCTGCGTTATCGCCCGCTGAAAGCCGTGGAAGTCGAAGACGCTATTGCCCCGTCGATGATCGATGAATATCCGATTCTGGCAGTGGCCGCTGCGTGCGCCGATGGCATCAGCATCATGCACGGCCTTGGCGAATTGCGCGTGAAGGAAAGCGACCGCCTGCAGGCGATTGCCGATGGGCTGCTGGCTTGCGGCATGAAAGCCGAAATTCAAGGCGATAGCCTCATAGTGCATGGCACGAGCGGCGCAGTGATTGGTGGTGGCAGGGTTGTTACCCACTTCGATCACCGCATCGCCATGGCATTTTTAGTGCTTGGCCTCAATGCCACCAAACCGATCACCGTGGATGATAGCCGCGCGATTACGACCAGCTTCCCCACCTTCACCGAATGCATGCAGTCGCTGGGTGCGAGCATCTTGCCCGAACGCCGCTCTGTGCGCCGCATTGTGCCGGATCATCCGCTGGTCATCGCCATCGATGGCCCCGCCGCATCGGGCAAGGGAACACTGGCTCGCAAACTGGCCGATCATTATGGCTTGCCTTATCTGGATACTGGCTCCATTTACCGCGCGGTGGGCATGAGGCTGGTGCATAACCATCTTGATCCGCACGATGTAAACGCCGCGATTGAAGCTGCCAAACAGATTGACGAGCACGATTTTGCCAACCCGCAACTTCGCCAAGAGCGTGTCGGGCAAGCGGCATCCATCATCTCCGCTATCGCTGAGGTGCGTGCCATTTTGCTTGATTTTCAGCGCCAATTTGCCGCCACCCATAAAGGTGCCATTTTAGATGGCCGCGACATCGGCACCGTGGTCTGCCCTAATGCCGACCTCAAACTCTTTCTCACCGCTACTTTGGATGCCCGCGCACAACGCCGCCACGAGCAACTTCAAGGCCAAGGCATCGAGGTGGTGTTTGATTCAGTCAAACGCGATTTAATTGAGCGAGACACTCGCGATAGTAAGCGTCATACAGCCCCACTGACCGCAGCCAGCGATGCTATCCATCTGGATACCACCGATTTAAACATCGCCGATGTGTTTCTTCAGGTGGTCGAGCTAATTGAAGCACGCAAGGCGATCAAAGCGGCTTAAAAGACGCCCCACCCTATTTCGTCATTCCCGCGCAGGCGGGAATCCAGTCTTTCTTAAAGGGTTTGTTTGACGGCCTGATCGGCCTTACTGGATCCCCGCTTTCGCGGGGATGACGAAAAAATTAAAGCGAAGCAAAAACCTTAAGGCTTCACATCAGGCATCGGCTGCAAGATATCAGGCGCTGATTCAGTCACGTCTGGCACCACGGGTGGTAATTCTGTTGGAACGAGATCGGAACCTGTTGTGGAGGGCGCAACTGCAGGCAATGCAGCCGGCTCTGAGTCCTTCACATCCGGAGCAACAGCCGCAGGAGCTGGTTGCGTCACAGGCTGCACAACTTCTTCTATCTGGGGCTGTACCACAGGCGTTTGCGCGGCTTCTTTTGCTTCTCTGGCTTTGCGTGCGGCGGCGGCGCGAGCGCGGCGGTGTGCTTCGCCTTCGCGCTTAATTTCTTGCAATTCCTTCGCGCTCAAAGGGGCAGAAGCTGCACCAAAGGGTGAGGCAGGCGCTGGCGTTTGCGCATAAGCAGCGCTTGCAACAGCGGTGAAACAAACAAGGGTAATCAAGGGTAAACGTAACATAGTTGGCAACTCTCCGTGTGAAAATGAACTGATGTAGCTATAACAGATCTATTAGCGCGAATCCATCAACCTTACTACACCTAAAAAAACTTGCAATTAGAGTATTTTCCACTATTTATGGTCACCCTTTATAAGGATTTTTTTAACACATAACCCGATCTGAGGCGGTCTTCCTCATGAATTAGCAGGATATTTATGGGATCGCACGCATTCACACTTTATAACGACGAAGCACTCGCAAGTGGCTTTTCAACCGGTGAAAATTTCGCCGATATGTTCGAAGGCCAATATGCCGACAGCATCCAAGAAGGCAGTGTTGTTAAAGGAACCATCGTTTCCATCGAAAAAGACGCGGTGTTGATCGACGTGGGATTGAAATCAGAAGGCCGCGTGCAAATGAAAGAATTTGCAACCGCAGGCGTGATGCCAGAACTCGCTATTGGCGATGAATATGAAGTGTATGTTGAGCGTTTTGAAGACCGCCACGGCGAAGTTGTGCTCAGCCGCGAAAAAGCACTCCGTGAAGAATCATGGGGCAAGCTGGAAGAAATCTGGAAAAAGAATGAACGCATTGAAGGCGTCATTTTCAGCCGCGTTAAAGGCGGATTCACTGTGGATATCCAAGGCGCTGTGGCGTTCTTGCCAGGCAGCCAGGTTGATGTTCGCCCGATCAAAGACGTAACCCCGCTGATGCATGTGCCACAACCGTTCCAAATCTTGAAAATGGATCGCAAGCGTGGCAACATCGTGGTATCGCGCCGCGCTGTGCTTGAAGAATCTCGTACCGAAGCGCGCGATGCTCTGCTTGATAATATCCGCGAAGGCCAAGTGCTCGATGGTATCGTGAAAAACATCACCGATTACGGTGCGTTTATTGATATGGGCGGCGTGGATGGCCTGCTGCATGTCACCGATATTTCATGGAAACGCATCAATCACCCGTCGGAAGTATTCAGCATTGGTGACGCGATTAAAGTGAAAGTCACCAAATTCGATGAGAAAACCAAGCGTATCAGCCTTGGCATGAAGCAGCTTGAACCCAACCCATGGGAAGGTATTTCTGGCCAGTTCCAACAAGGCACCCGCTTTAATGGTAAAGTCACCAACATCACCGATTACGGTGCGTTTGTTGAGCTTGAAGGCGGCATTGAAGGCTTGGTGCATGTATCTGAAATGAGCTGGACCAAGAAAAATATTCACCCCAGCAAAATTGTTAATGTAGGGGACGAAGTGGACGTGATTGTGCTCGACGTAGAACCCGAAAAACACCGCATCAGCCTTGGTATGAAGCAGTGCATGGATAATCCATGGGCATCATTTGCAGCCAGCTTCCCTGAAGGCACGCTGATTACTGGAAAAGTCCGTAACATCACCGATTTTGGACTGTTTGTTGGCCTCGATCAAGACATTGACGGCTTGGTGCATCACTCCGATATTTCGTGGGAACAAACTGGCGAAGAAGCCATTAAAGCCTACAAAAAAGGCGATGATGTGACTGCAAAAGTATTGGTGGTTGATGCTGAAAAAGAGCGTATCAGCCTTGGTATCAAGCAATTGACACAAGCCCCTGCTGGCGCGATTAAAACACCTGGCAGCAACGCTCCTGCTGAAGGCGGCTCGTCTGCTTCTGCCAAGAAAAATCAGGTTGTCACCTGCAAAGTAACGGTAGTTGAAAAAGACGGTATCGAAGTGAGCTTTGGCGATGATAATGCTAAGGCCTATATCAAGCGCGCAGAACTCTCTCGCGATCGTCAAGATCAGCGCCCAGAGCGCTTTGCCGTGGGTGACCGTGTGGATGCTAAATTGCTTTCCGTTGATAAGAAAACCAATAAAATGGCCTTGTCGATCAAAGCGCTGGAAATGGATGTTCATAAGAAAGCCATCGAAGATTACGGTTCAAGCGATAGCGGTGCAAGCTTGGGCGCAATTTTGGGTGCGGCTTTGCAAGAAGCGGGACAGGCAGATATGGCTCCCAAAGAGCCTAAAAAGGCAAAAGCTGCTGCAAAACCTGCTGCAGAGAAAAAGCCTGCTGCCAGCAAAACCAAAAAGGCTGATGACGCTGAGTAAGCGTTTTCATGTTGATTCTGCAACGCCTACAGGGAGTATAGTGCATGGCGCTTGATGCCGATAATTTGCTGGATCGCCTTCAACTCAAATCTAAAATCACGCGGTGGCGAACGCTCGCGATTGTGCTGGGGTGCGCCGCGCTGATTGTGGCATTCGGCAAAATGGGCGATAGTTCACTGCTCGAAGGCGATCATGTGGCGCGGGTTACCATCGAAGGCGAACTGTTCGATGATGACGCAATGCTCGAATTAATCGATGAACTGGCGCAAGACACTCATGTGAAAGCGGTGCTGGTCAAGCTTAACACACCAGGTGGCTCTGCCATGGCCGGACAAGAGCTTTATCTGGCAATGCGTAAACTCTCCGACGCCAAACCCGTGGTGGCCGTCATGCGCGATGTGTGTGCATCGGCAGGTTATTTAACCGCTGTAGGTGCTGATTATTTATTCGCCCGCGAAGGCACGCTCACGGGCTCTATCGGTGTGTTGCTACAATCGGCTGAATTTTCAGAACTTGCCAAAACCATCGGCGTAAAGTCCATCACCATCAAATCGGGAGTGAATAAAGCCACACCCGATCCCTTCTTGCCACTGGAAGCCGAGCAACGTCAGGTGTTGCAAGCGGTGGTGGATGATTTTTATCGTTATTTTGTGGATAAGGTGATGGAACGCCGTAAGTTGGATTCCGTCGCCATGAACACCATCGCTGATGGGAGGGTGTTCAGTGGAAACCAAGCACTCAACGCTGGGTTGATAGACGCGCTAGGCGGTGAAGAAGAAGCGATGGCGTGGCTGGAAAAAACCCATAAAATTGATGCCGAACTTGATATTATCGACGCCCAGCCACCTCGGGAAATTGAAAGTTTTTTGGGTGAATTAAAGCAAATGGCGAAACAATCTGTTTTTTTCGCTAAAAATCTGTCGGTTACGCTTGACGGATTGAAAGCGATTTGGCACCCTGCATATTACTAGAATTTACAATCACTCTACTTTGAAGGGTTCCCATGACCAAATCTGAACTGATCCAGCGCTTATCTCAAAAATACCCTCATCTTTATCAGCGCGATATCGAAATATTGGTCAACACCATTTTGAACGAAATTTCTGGCGCCTTGGCGGAAGGTAGCCGCGTGGAACTGCGCGGATTTGGTGCATTCTCGGTTCGCGAGCGCGATCCACGCACGGCGCGCAACCCCAAAAACGGCGAAGTGGTCAGCATCGGCACCCGCCATGCGATCTATTTTCGCACTGGCAAAGAACTGCGCGAGCGCATCAACAAAGGCCCTGCTAACAGCGGCAGCAAATTGTCTGCGGCTTCTTAAATCCTCCATTGTTATTGCGAGCCTATTTTAAAAGACTGTCACCCCGTCTTTATGACGGGGTCTGGTGAGGTTAATGCATTAGAAACCAGACCCCGTGACAAGCACGGGGTGACAGCTTTATTAATATTGCAAAACAAAGTGAAACAACCAGATAAAGAGGTTTTCTCCTATGAAATGGCTACTCAGAATGATCTGGATTCTGGCGATGGCGCTGATCACCTTGTTTGTGGTTGAAAACCGGCAAGGCGTAAGCCTCACCTTTTTTTGGTTGCCATGGATGCTGGAACTTCCGCTTTATCTGCTGATTGTGGCTTGTTTTGTGTGCGGATTTACGCTTGCATGGCTTGGAAAATTGGTGGAGCGTCACCGCCTGAAACACACCATCAGCCAGCAACGCCAGCGTATTCTAGCGCTTGAAAATCAGATCGAAGGCTTGCAGCACGAATCCACATTGGGTGCGCGACCCGATAGCGCGCTGATCCCATGAGCGCGCGCATCGCAATCAAAAATTGTGGGTTGCAAACCGCCGCCGCCATCGACGCTGCCATCACATCAGGCGCGGCCTATCTGGGTTTTATTCTCTATCCGCCTTCGGTGCGAAACATCAGCGCCGCACACGCCGCCACTCTGTGCCAACCCACCCGCGATCGCGCCAAAAGCGTGGCTGTCATGGTTAACCCCACCGACGACGAACTAGCCGCGATCTTTGCGCAATGGCACCCCGATATGCTGCAGCTTCATGGCGATGAATCAGTGGAGCGCGTGGCACAACTAAACTCACAGTTGAGGATTCCGATTATCAAAGCCGTGGGTATTGCAAGCGCCGATGATGTGGCCGCAGCAAAGCACTATGATGCGGTTGCCGATCATCTGTTACTCGATACCAAAGACGCCGAATATGGCGGAACCGGCAAAGCGTTTGATTGGTCGCTGCTTGGCGATCTTCGCTTGCGTGCGCCGTGGTTTCTTTCGGGTGGACTGAACGCCGATAATGTGGTTGAAGCACTGAGAGTCACCGCTGCACCGATGGTTGATGTGTCATCTGGCATTGAATCATCGCGCGGGGTGAAAGACATTGCCAAAATACGAGAATTTAACCAGCGAGTAACGCAATTATCATGACCATCATCGCCACATCCTCCCACACCCCTGATGAGCGCGGCTATTTTGGCCCCTTTGGTGGGCGCTTTGTGGCCGAAAGCCTGATGCCGCTGATTTTGGAAGTGGAGCACGCTTACGCCGCTGCTAAGCATGATGACGATTTTACCCGACAGCTCGATGATTTCAACCGCCATTATACAGGCCGCCCTAGCCCGCTTTATCACGCGCAGCGCCTCAGCGATTCGTTGCAAGGCGCGCAGATATGGTTCAAGCGCGACGAACTTAATCACACGGGCGCGCATAAAATCAATAATTGCTTAGGTCAAATTTTGCTCGCCATGCGGATGGGCAAAACGCGCATCATCGCTGAAACGGGCGCAGGCCAGCATGGCGTGGCCACCGCCACCGTGTGCGCGCGTTTTGGGCTGCCTTGCACCATTTTTATGGGCGCCAAAGATGTGGAGCGCCAGCAACCCAACGTGTTTCGCATGAAGCTGCTTGGCGCGGAAATTATCCCCGTCACATCGGGCGGGCAAACCCTCAAAGACGCAATGAACGAAGCGCTGCGCGATTGGGTGACGCATGTGGATGACACCTATTATCTGATCGGCACGGCAGCAGGCCCGCACCCATACCCCATGATGGTGCGCGATTTTCAATCCATCATCGGGCGCGAAGTGGCCGATCAATCGCTGGAACGCTTCGACCGCCTGCCCGATTCGCTGGTGGCGTGCCTTGGCGGCGGCTCGAATGCGATTGGATTATTCTATCCGTTCATCGAAAATGCCGATGTGAAAATGATCGGCGTGGAAGCGGCAGGCAAAGGCGTGGATACCGCTCATCATGCCGCGTCGCTCACCAAAGGCCAGCCCGGAGTGCTGCACGGAACCTTGTCGTATTTATTACAAGATGCAAACGGCCAGATCGAAGAAACATCAAGCATTTCCGCAGGACTCGATTATCCGGGCATCGGCCCTGAACATGCATGGCTCAAAGAGCTTGGCCGCGTGGAATATGTGTCTGTCACCGACGTTGAGGCACTCGCGGCATTTCAAGAATGTGCTAGGCTGGAAGGGATTCTGCCCGCGCTCGAACCCTCGCACGCGCTCGCGCATGTGATCAAAACCGCACCGCATTTGCCACGCAATCATATTATGGTGGTGAATATTTGCGGGCGCGGCGACAAGGATATTTTCACCATCGCCAAAGCATTGGAGGTGGCGATATGAGTGCATTTATTACTCTGCGTCATCGCGAGGCGCATTTGCGCCGTGGCGATCCATTCATTTGTTTATTTAGATTGCCACGCATCCTGCGGATGCTCGCAATGACGATAGGCTATATATGAGCATAAGATTACAAACAAAACTAGCCGATCTAAAATCCCAAAAACGCGCAGGCTTTGTGCCATTCATCATGGCGCACGACCCTGATATGGCGACCAGCCAACGCATCTTAAACGCCCTGCCCGCCCATGGCGCAGATATCATTGAACTGGGCATGCCCTTTTCCGACCCGATGGCCGATGGCCCGACGATTAAGGCGGCGGCAATACGCGCATTGAAGCATCATACGTCACTGCACGATGTGC
>JAKFUW010000255.1 GCA_021732545.1 Alphaproteobacteria bacterium
GAAGAAGAAGCGTCGGAATTTTTAAAGCGCAGCAAAGTGAAAAAGCCTGTCGTGGGCTTTGTGGCAGGACGCACCGCACCTCCTGGTCGTCGCATGGGTCATGCCGGTGCGATTGTATCGGGCGGCAAAGGTGGCGCGGAAGAAAAGATTGAGTCGATGCGAAGCGCGGGTATTGTGGTGGCAGATTCTCCAGCGGCACTGGGTAAAACAATGCTCACATTGCTAAAATAAAGGTGGCGTGTGCTCAATAATGGTTGCAACCTTGTGTGGCTGCGATACAAACAAGATCAAATATATAGTGCTTCCAAATAAATTTTACACACTTCATGTGTAAAAATTATTTGGATAAAAGCACTATAAAATATATGATTATAGTCATTTTATCCAAGAAAAAATGCCCCTTTTTTCTTGGAATGACTATAGGTAACGCTTATTCTGAAGGTGTGCATCGATGGCCAGTGAATCCGAGCTCAATTCGTATCTCTATGCGGGCAACAGCCTGTTTGTTGAAGAATTATATGAGCTTTACCTCAGCAATCCCAATGCAGTGGATGCGCAGTGGAGATCATTTTTTGCATCGCTAGATGGCACGACAGAGCGCGCGCCATCGTGGGGTGCGGCGCCTTCGGCGGTGATTGGCCAGCCCGACCCTGATGCACCTGCAAAGCCTGCGGGCGCAGCACCCGCTAAGGATTCATCCGATCAGGCAAGCGCCATGACGCGCGACAGCATGCGCGCCATGATGCTGATTCATGCGTATCGTGTGCGTGGGCATTTATTGGCCGATCTGGATCCGCTGCAACAAGAGCCCAAAGAGCCACACCCAGAGCTTGACCCTGTCACTTATGGATTCACCGCCGCTGATTTTGATCGCGACATTGTGTTGGAAGGCATGCTGGGTTTTCAGAAAGCCACCTTGCGTCAGATTCTGGATCGGCTGCGTCAAACCTACTCCAATAAAATTGGGGTGGAGTTCATGCATATCCAATATCCTGATCAAAAACAATGGATTCAATCGCGCATTGAGGGTATTGCGGGTAAGCCGCAGCTTACTAAAGAGGAGCAGAAAAATATTCTCAAAACGTTGATTGAAGTCGAAGCCTTTGAGGAATTTTTGCAAACCAAATATCCAGGTCTCAAGCGCTTCTCCATTCAAGGTGGCGATGCCACCATCCCTGGTTTGGAGGTGATTTTAGAAACCTCGTCGAATTTAGGCGTGGAAGAGATCGTGATCGGCATGCCGCACCGTGGCCGCATGAATGTGCTCACCACCATCATGGGCAAACCTTACGCCGAGTTGCTGTCGATTTTTCATGGCAACCTCGATTTTCCCGAATCGCTCGATAGTTCGGGCGATGTGAAATATCATTTGGGCGCGTCGCATGATCGCAAAATGCCGAGTGGCCGCAATTTACATTTATCGCTCAATGCCAACCCTTCGCATTTGGAAGCGGTTAACCCCGTGGTATGCGGCAAGGTGCGTGCCAAGCTTGATCAATATGGTGACGCGGAAAAATCCAAAGTCATGGCACTCACGCTGCATGGCGATGCGGCCTTTGCGGGCCAAGGATCGGTGCCGGAAACCCTGGCACTTTCAGAGCTGCGCGGCTATCGCACCGGTGGCACCATTCATGTAATTGTCAATAACCAGATTGGTTTTACGACTGCGCCAAAAAATTCACGCTTTACACCCTATCCATCCGATGTAGCGAAGATGGTGCAAGCGCCGATTCTGCATGTCAATGGCGATGATCCTGAGGCGGTGGCTTTTTGTTGCAAGCTTGCCTCTGAATTTCGCCAGACCTTCAAGCGCGATGTGGTGATTGATATTTTTTGCTACCGCAAATATGGCCATAATGAAGGCGATGAACCGATGTTCACGCAACCGCTCATGTATAAGGCCATCGCGCAACATCCTCTGCCTGCGGCGATTTATGCGCAGCGCCTGATCGCGCAAGGCGTGATCGATCAGGCGCATGTGGATGCTCAATATGCTGACTTTAATGAGCTATTTGAAAAAGCCTTTCATGCGGGCAAAAACTTCATTCCCAACAAGGCCAACTGGCTGGAAGGCAAATGGTCAGGCCTTACGCGGGGCGCAGGATTGCTGCCTGAGCCTGATACAGGTGTGTCAGAAAAACTTCTCAAAGAGGTTGGAAAAAAACTCGCTTTTTGCCCAGAGACGTTTAACCTCAATCGTAAAATTGAGCGCCAATTGGCCGCTAAGCTCGAGATGCTAAAAACAGGCGAGAATTTTGACTGGGCGATGGGTGAAGCGCTGGCGTTTGCAACGCTGCTTAAAGAAGGTTATCCGGTGCGCTTGAGCGGTCAAGATTGCGAGCGCGGCACCTTCTCGCATCGCCAATCGGTTTTCAACGATCAGGAAAATGAAGAGCGTTATGTGCCGCTCAATAATCTGGGTGGCAAGCAGGCCGCCTATGAAGTGATCAATAGCTCGCTTTCCGAACTTGCGATTTTGGGTTTTGAATATGGTTATTCACTGGCCGAGCCCGATGCGCTGGTGATCTGGGAAGCGCAATTTGGTGATTTTGCCAATGGCGCGCAGATGATCATCGATCAGTTTATTGCATCGGGCGAGATTAAATGGCTGCGCATGAGCGGGCTGGTGATGTTGTTGCCTCACGGCTATGAAGGTCAAGGACCAGAGCATAGTTCGGCGCGGCTCGAGCGCTTTTTGCAGCTGTGCGGTGAAGATAATATGCAGGTGGTCAATTGTACCACGCCTGCGAATTTATTCCATGCGCTGCGCCGCCAGATTCATCGCAAATTCCGCAAACCCTTGATTGTGATGTCGCCTAAATCGTTGCTGCGTCACAAGCTGTGCGTATCAGAATTGAAAGATTTTGTATCGGGCACCAGCTTCAAGCGTGTCTACCCGGAAGTCGATACGCTGGTTGCAAAAGACAAGGTGTCGCGCGTGGTATTTACCAGCGGCAAGCTGTATTATGATCTGTTAGAGGCACGCCGCACCAAAGCGATCAAAGATGTGGCGCTGGTGCGGGTCGAGCAATATTATCCCTTCCCCGAAACCGAGATTGCAGCGCAGATCAAAGCCTATCCCCATGCCGAGATTGTCTGGGCACAGGAGGAGCCAAAAAATATGGGCGCGTGGAGCTTTATTGCGCCACATATTGAGGATGTGATGGAAGTCCAAGAGCGCGATCAAATTCGCTTGCGTTATGTGGGCCGTAAAACGGCAGCATCGCCAGCGGCAGGCTATGCAAAAATTCATACGCGAGAGCAGCTCGAAGTGGTGGAAACCGCGCTTGCTCCGCTCGAGAAAACAACCAAACAATCAACGACTCGGCGTAAGACCGCATCGTAATTCGCATAGAGGAGAAAAAGTATGGCCGGTGAAATTTTAGTTCCGTCGCTTGGCGAATCGGTGAGCGAAGCCACCATATCCAAATGGTTTAAAAATGTTGGCGATGCTGTCGCACAAGATGAACCGATTGTGGAACTGGAAACCGACAAAGTAACCATGGAAGTCAATGCTCCTGCGGCGGGCATGCTGAAAGAAATCAAAGCCAATGTAAATGATGCCGTAAAAGTAGGCGCATTGCTGGGCACGATTCAAGTCGGTGCAGCGGGTGCGGCCAAGGCTGCCCCTGTTGCTGTTAAAGCGGTAGCTCCTGCCCCCACTGTGGTTGCTGCACCTGCACCGTTGGCGAATCCTTCTGGCCCTGCGGTTTCAAAATTGGCGGCTGAAAATCCGCAGCTTAATCTGGCAAACGTGCCTGCTACCGGCAAAGATGGTCGCCACACCAAAGGCGATGTAGTCACCGCACTTTCTGGCGATGGTATGGGCGTGGCACCTGCTATCGGCAACCGCGAAGAGCGCGTGAAGATGAGCAAGCTGCGCCAAGTGATTGCGCGCCGCTTGAAAGAATCGCAAAATACCGCAGCGATTCTGACCACTTTCAACGAAATCGACATGACCAACGTGTTGGCGTTGCGCAACGAATATAAAGACGAATTTGAGAAAAAGCACAAAGTGCGTTTGGGCTTTATGGGCTTTTTTGTAAAAGCAGCGGTCAATGCACTCAAAGAAATTCCTGAAGTGAACGCCGAGATTTCAGGCGATGAGATCGTTTACAAAAATTTCTACGATATTGGTGTGGCGGTGGGAACGCCGCAAGGATTAGTCGTTCCGGTGATCCGCGATTGCGATAAAAAATCGCTCGCGCAAATCGAAGCAGAAATTGGCGAAAAAGCGATCAAAGCTCGCGATGGCCAACTTTCCATGGCAGAACTCACTGGCGGGACATTTACGGTATCTAATGGCGGGGTGTATGGCTCGTTGATGTCGACTCCCATCATTAACCCGCCGCAATCGGGCATTTTGGGGATGCACAAGACCGAAGATCGCGCCGTGGTAGTCAACGGCCAGATCGTGATCCGCCCGATGATGTATGTTGCATTATCCTACGATCATCGTATCATTGATGGACGCGAATCCGTTACTTTCTTGGTGAAAGTAAAACAAGCAATCGAAGATCCGCGCCGACTCTTACTGGGATTATAGAGCATGAAAAAAACTCTTCTCTGGCTGTTTTTAGCGTTCGTTGGTGCCACCGCATTTGTTTTGGTTGCGTGGGATGAGAAAGTGATCGCGCAAGAATTTGGCGATAATGATTTTGACGAAGAGTTAGAAGAAGATGTGGAAATCGAGGTGGATGAACATACCGAGATTGACGAGCCCGAAGAAGAGGAAACAGACGAGTCGTCTGAAGAAGAATCTTCCGAAGAAAAACCTAATAAAAAGTGAGTTTAACTTATGGCGAATGCGTATGATGTCATCGTGATTGGTGGCGGGCCTGGCGGTTATGTGTGTGCGATTCGCGCGGCACAATTGGGCATGAAAGTGGCGTGTGTGGAAAAGCGTGGAAGCCTTGGCGGCACCTGCTTGAATGTGGGCTGTATTCCATCCAAAGCGCTGCTCGAATCATCGGAAAAGTTTGATGAGGCTTCGCATCATTTTAAGCAACATGGCATCGACGTTGCTCCTAAATTAAATCTCAAGCAAATGCTTGCGAATAAAGATGAGATCGTCAAAGGTCTGACCCAAGGCATCGAGATGTTGTTTAAGAAAAATAAGGTCGATTACATCAAAGGACACGGCGTTATTTCTGGCACGAACGAAGTGACCGTAGGCAAAGACACATACACCGCCAAAAACATCGTGATCGCCACCGGCTCTGATGTAATGCCGCTTGCGGGTGTTGCGATTGATGAAAAACAAATAGTGTCATCGACCGGTGCATTGGAACTCAAATCCGTTCCCAAAGACATGATCGTGATTGGTGGCGGCTATATCGGCTTAGAGATGGGCTCAGTATGGCGCAGATTAGGCACCAAAGTAACCGTGGTGGAGTTTCTGGACCGTATTACGCCCGGTATGGATGCGGAAGTCGCTAAAACATTTCAGAAAACCTTAGAGAAGCAAGGCATCGAATTTAAATTAGGCCGCAAAGTCACCGGTGCGAAGGCGTCTGCCAAGGGCGTTTCATTGACGACTGAGGCAGCTGCTGGTGGTACGCCAGAAACCTTGAACGCTGAAGTGGTGCTGGTGGCGATTGGCCGAAAAGCCTATACCGATAAATTGGGTTTGGAATCGGTTGGTATCAAAACTGATGATCGTGGGCGCATTGCTGTCAATTCACACTGGCAAACCACGCATGCGAACATCTATGCGATTGGCGATGTGATCGCTGGCCCCATGCTCGCTCATAAAGCCGAAGAAGAAGGTGTGGCCGTGGCCGAGGTGCTGGCAGGCCAGCATGGCCATGTGAATTATGACACCATTCCCGGTGTGGTCTATACCTGGCCAGAAGTGGCGAGTGTGGGTAAAACCGAAGAGCAGCTGAAAGTTGAAGGCGTGGCCTATAAATCAGGCAAGTTCACCTTTATGGCAAACTCGCGCGCGCGTGCCACGCTACAAACCGATGGTTTCGTGAAAATTCTGGCCGATGCCACCACCGATCGTATTTTAGGCGTGCATATCATCGGGCCCCATGCAGGAACCCTCATTCATGAATGCTGCGTGGCGATGGAATTTGGGGCATCCGCAGAAGATATAGCGCGCACCTGCCATGCTCACCCCACCTTGAACGAGGCGGTGAAAGAGGCAGCGATGGCGGTCGATAAGCGCCAGATTCATTCGTAGATGGTATCGTCACATTCTACTATGACTTGCTGCGAACGCTAGCTTTTCAAGCTTCCGTTGCTCACGTACCCCAAAGTACGCTGCGCTACGGGTCTTGAAAATCCACCATTCTCACATCGTCCTAGCGAATGTGACGACACCATCTAGACTGTACATTTAATACAAAAAATGGTAAAATGGTGGAATGAATGAAAATCTTGAAAATTTGATTTTAGAGCATTTGAAAATCATTCGTGCGGACATAAATAAGTTGCTTGAAAGCCAGTGTGCAATTTTAAGTCGATTGATCCTGATTGAAGGCCATCTTGATCTGCGCGAGCATTGATTGTTGTCAAGCGGTGAAAGAGGCGGCGATGGCGGTTGATAAGCGCCAGATTCATTCATGATTTTTCAGGGTGCAATAAATTTAGAACGCATCAATAAATTGCAAAATACACTGTAATGACGTGTCGGTTAGTTTATAGGCTCCGCTATAATCTGTGTTAGTCGTTGAGGTTGCACATGCATTGTTCCAGTAAAAACCCAGCACTTTACCTGTGCCAGGCTTTCCATCATCTATTTTGGTGTCAATATTCCAAGCTTCTTCAGGTCTAAAAATAGGCGTGGCGTTCCATGCTGTTGCCCTTTCGCCCCCAATTACCAAAAAATTTGAATATCGAGCGGTATAAGCAACAGCATCACCATAGAGTCCAGGGATGTGTCGCATAGACCAAACAGCAGATGAAATTTTAGAGCGAGGGGCATTGGTGGCTGCATTCGCTGTTATGATGCTACCAGCGCCAGTAAGCCCATTATATGAGCCTTCAATCATACCCGAAAGTGCAAGCTGTTTCCAAAATTGAAATTGTTCACTGGTTCCAAGGACTACAGTGCCATCTTCTATTTGCCCATCGCCATCTCCATTGCATGTGCCAGGGGTGGTAGCGGTGCCGGTATGTGTTGTGCAATTCGTGTTATCTTTACCCCAAAAACTTGTAGCATTCGTCATATCACCGGGTAGCGCAAAATATTTATCGCGGAAGGTATTGACTGCCGCGATGTATCTTTGCGCATCGGTGGTGACGCTTCGAAGTTCCGCTGCGCGGATGAGTGATTGACCGGTGAGGACGCCGCCAACGAGTAGGCCGAGGATGACGAGGACGATGGAGAGTTCGACAAGGGAAAAGCCTTTCGATGTTGTCATGCCGCACTTGTTGCGGCATCTCACGCCTGCTGGTTGGAGACCCCGTAACAAGTACGGGGTGACAGGCTTTAGATTACACGCGGGGGGGGGGTAACATGCTGAGCTTTATGGTGCATTTTTGATTTATCCGCAGTTTTGACGACGTTTATTTGAAGCTGCATGATAGCATATTTTTGATTTGTACAAAAGATAATAGAGCACCTTAAGCGTAGTTTCTCTACTTGTCATGCCGCACGCGGTACGCGGCATCCCCATCCAGCCAGATGGAGACCCCGCAACTCTTCCATTCGCTCCGCGCAAGCGCGACCGCTCATGGAATGTGCGGGGTGACATGAGTTAGTAGGAAATTATAAGGCAAAATGACCACAAAAAAGTGTGTTGGTCAGCACCAAATATCAAAATCTTTCAAAATCAGTATGTTGCGATGCACCATAGTCTCGCACTGCGAATTCGCACTGCACACGCCTCAAGCTGTTGTATTAATGCAACAATCCGCTCGCTGCGCTGCGAAGTCGCATTGCAGCAAATCTTATATAACCTACTTAAAAACAACAAATAATTGGGGATAAGTTGGTGATTTATGTTATACTACACTTAGTACAACAACCAAGGAGCCTTCAATGAAAATAATCCATATGATAACCCTGCTGCTGGTGATAATTGGCGGTCTGAACTGGACGCTATGGGGCGTGCTGCAGATCGACCTGATCACAAACATATTCGGCGCAGGCGGTATTAGCACCATTGTGTATGTGCTGATCACCATTTCAACGATTTATCATCTTTCTCCAAAGATGATGGAGCACCTCAAAGCAGCGTAACCGAGTTGCACCTTCTGGCGCCCCTGAAAGCGATTTCGGGGGCGTTTTTTATTGGAAAGATTCGGAAAACTGTCATGCTGCGGCTCGCATTAGCGAGAGCGCAGCATCTAAAGATCTCGCGTAGACACTTCGTGTCCCGCAGGATGACGGGTCATAGACCAGATTCGTGTTTAGGACGCGTTACGCACCAGCGTTAACCCATCCTGCTTTCCCAGGCGTTTGGCCACTGCATCGATGAATTGTTCGGTGGTCAGATATGTTTGTTTGCCGCCGACCAGTGTGGCCAGGTCTTTGGTCATGTGGCCAGATTCAACCGTGTCGATCACCGCGCGTTCCAACGCATCGGCAAAGCCCACCAGATCATTGGTGCCATCAAATACACCGCGATAGCGCAGCCCTTGCGTCCACGCGAAGATGGAGGCAATCGGGTTGGTGGATGTGGGTTTGCCCATTTGGTGTTGGCGGAAATGGCGGGTGACGGTGCCATGTGCCGCTTCGGTTTCCACGGTATTGCCATCGGGGGTGAGCAGCACGGAT
>JAKFUW010000115.1 GCA_021732545.1 Alphaproteobacteria bacterium
GTGCGGGGTGACAGATAGACGTGATGCGCCATTCATCGCTAAACCCCCCGCGCTAAATTGGGTATATCTAGCGCTGCAAAGCCATAATGTTTCAGCCAGCGCACATCGGAATCGAAGAAGGTGCGCAGATCGGGGATGTTATATTTGAGCATCGCAAGGCGCTCCACACCCATACCAAAGGCGAATCCCTGCCATTCTTCAGGGTCTAACCCGCAATTAATCAGCACGTTGGGGTGCACCATACCGCAGCCCAGCACTTCCAGCCAGTCACTTCCTTGGCCTATCACCAGTTCGCCTTTGCTTTTTTTGCAACCAATATCCACCTCAGCCGAAGGTTCGGTGAACGGAAAAAAGCTTGGGCGAAAACGCATCGGCACATCGGCCACGCCAAAAAATGCCTCGCAAAATTGCCGCAAAATACCTTTAAGGTTTCCAAAATGAATATTTTTATCAATCACCAACCCTTCCACCTGATGAAACATTGGCGTGTGGGTCATGTCGGAATCGCAGCGGAAAGTGCAGCCTGGCGCAATGATCCTAATCGGTGGTTTTTGCGTCATCATGGTGCGCACCTGCACCGGCGAAGTGTGAGTTCGCAGTACCATCGGGTTGCCGTGTTCGTCCTTGGCCTCGAGGTAAAAAGTATCGTGCATCTGGCGCGCAGGGTGCGATTCGGGGATATTCAGCGCGGTAAAATTATGCCAGTCGGTTTCAATATCTGGCCCTTCGGCCACGCTAAATCCAAAATCCGCAAAGATCGCAGTGATTTCTTCCAGCACCTGCGTAATCGGGTGAATGGTGCCGCGAACCTCTTCTCGCACCGGAAGCGTAATATCCACCGTTTCGGTGCGTAAGCGCAGATCAATCTCCGAACGCTCAAGCGCCGCTTGGCGCGTTTCAATGGCAGATTGCAGTTGTTCTTTGAGTTCGTTGAGTGCTTTGCCGAAGGTTTTTTTCTCCTCCACACTCGCCTGCCCCAACGCCTTTAGTTGCTCGGTGAGCTTGCCTTTTTTGCCAAGCAACGCCACGCGCACATCATCGAGCGATTTCAACGAATCGGCCGATTCAATGTCGGTGATGGCTTGCGATTGGAGAGTGGCTAGATTTGTCATTTATTTTGTCATCCCGCACTTGTTGCGGGATCTCCATCAATTTTAAAAGACCCCGCAACGAGTGCGGGGTGACATTCATGTGATGTTATGCCGCTTTAGCAAGCGCCGCTTGCGCTTGTTTCACCAGCGATTCAAACATCGCCGCATCGTGCACGGCGATATCGGCCAGCACTTTGCGGTCAATTTCAACGCCAGCCTTATCCAGGCCATTGATGAATTGCGAATAGATCATGCCATGCTGGCGTGCGCCTGCATTGATACGCTGAATCCACAATGCGCGGAAACTGCGCTTTTTGTTGCGGCGGTCGCGATACGCATATTGCAGACCTTTTTCAACTTTTTCGATTGCTACGCGGTAGCAGCTTTTCGCGCGGCCGCGATAGCCTTTGGCTAGCTTTAAAACTTTTTTGTGACGTTTGCTCGTGGTCGTTCCACGTTTTACATGTGCCATGGTGAGTGCTCCTTATCTGTTCTCATTAACCGTTAGGTAAAAACTGTTTCACAATTTTCGCATCCGCATCGCACAGCACCGTGGTGCCGCGTGCGTTACGAATAAAGCTCTTGGTGCGTTTTACCATCCCGTGGCGTTTACCCGCCTGAGAAGCTTTCACCTTGCCCGATGCTGTCAGCTTAAAACGCTTTTTAGCACCACTTTTGGTTTTCATCTTTGGCATTTTCAATCTCCTACTATTTTTTAGTATTCGCTCCGCGCTAGCGCGACCGCTCATACTATTGTTATCTATGACCGCCAAGGCATGCCAGAGTTGGGGGCACAATGCTCCCGGCCCGACGATCGGTTAAGGGCTGGGTTTATAGCGGTGATTTATGGTGGTTGCAAGCGAAAGATAACGGAGTTCTGGTAAAAACATGATCCTGTTAAGGTTTCTTTAATTATATTTCAGTAGATTTGGTAAGTATGGCAGAAAAGCCGAAAGATCCAGCAAGCCCTTTTTACTCACGCCAAGAGCAACGTGCGCTAATGCAACGGTATATAAAAGTTCCAACATCCCTTGATAACATTCAACTGTATAGAATGCCCAAACCAATCTTGGAATCCAGCCCATATGATCCAGATAAAATCCCAAAACCTGGCTCTGCACACCCCAGCAAGCCAGGTTTCATTGCATTAGCGACTGAAACATATAGTCGTAATGGTGACAACACTATGGCCACAGTCTATTTTTCTCCAACCGCCGATAATGGTCAACTAATCGACTCACGAGGAGAAGCGATTATAGCAGGGCAATCACAAGAATTGCTGATAGAGAATCGTCGTAATATTGCCAGTAAAATAAAAAAACCAATCAATCGTGTCGCAGACGAAAATCAGACCATATCCCCTGATAGAGTATTTGCAGCAATACGGTTTAACCTAGGAATCTCAACGCCTGAACAAGGGCATCCCCCTGCCGTACCCCGACCTAGTTTGAAGAGATCAATCCCAATCCCGCTTGAAAGAGCATTGGAACCCATCAACTTTGATTGGAATGTGTATGGGAACAATACATCTGCATACAGCCCCCCTCAGGTACGTCAGTATCAAATTGAAATATAACATAACTGTTTGCAACCTTTCCAAATTCCCTTGTACCTGCATTTAAATATCCTATATAATGATTAGGTATAAAATTAACCTTTAGGGAGAGAATGTCAATGTCACTCAAAGAACAAATGTCGTCAAATAGCGCAGGAACTCGCGCCATTGAGCGCGATGAAGGACTTCGCAGCTACATGCTGCAGGTTTATAATTACATGGCCAGCGCTCTGGTGTTAACCGGCCTTGTGGCCTATTTCGCGTCATCATCGGAGGCGTTTATGTCGCTGATGATCACCCAAGGTGCGGATGGTAAAATGGGGATGTCGGCCTTGTCGTGGGTGGTGATGCTGGCGCCTTTGGGCGTGGTGTTTTATCTGAGCTCGCAAATCCACAAAATGAGCTTTAGCACCGCGCAAGCGTGGTTCTGGGGCTATTCGGTGTTGATGGGTTTGTCGCTTTACTTCGTATTCGCAGCCTATACTGGCACCAGCGTGGCGCGGGTATTTTTCATCACCGCCGGCACCTTCGGCGCGATGAGCCTCTATGGTTATACCACCAAAAAAGACCTTTCTGGCTGGGGATCGTTCCTGTTTATGGGCGTAATCGGCATCTTGATCGCCTCAATCGTGAACATCTTCCTGCAAAGCTCGGTGATGTATTTTGCGATTTCGGTCATCGGTGTGTTGCTGTTCACCGGATTGATTGCTTATGACACCCAAAAAATCAAAGGCATGTATTATGAATATGGCGCGCAAGGTGGCGATTCATTGAAAAAATCAGCGATTATGGGCGCACTCAGCCTCTATCTCGACTTCATCAACCTGTTTATCATGCTGCTGCGCCTGTTTGGCGAACGGCGTTAGTTATCCACCTCATACTGTCACCCCGTCGAATGACGGGGTCTGGCGGGTGTGGATGGAGATCCCGCAACGAGTGCGGGATGACAAAACAGAACAAAAAAGCCCAAGCCTCGCCGCTTGGGCTTTTTTATTTGCAGCTACTAGAAAAAGGCCTATAATTCCATTATGTGATAAGTAATCACGAAATAAAAAACCAAATAAAAGACGGCTTTGGCAAACATTAAATGGGATAGCCTTAGAAATTCGCTCTGGCAAAAAAGCGCGCAGCGATGGAGAATGAGAAAAAAGCCGTGTATTTAACATACATGATTTTTTCGAAAGGGACTCCAACGCAAGCAGATTTGAAGCCAGAGTAGAATTTCCAAGGCTATCCGCGGGAAGGTATCCCAATCATGACAATTCAATCGCCACTGCTGGCGATCAGCGCGGCTCCTTTTGTTCAACGTCAACCTGCGGATGCGAACAAAACCGCACTCGACGAACTGCGCGCTACCGATGCACGCTTGCGTGCCGATGCGGCGGCCAGCGCCTCGCGCTCGGGCGTAGGTTCCACCAGCACCATTACCTATAATTATGTGGTAGGCCCCGATGGCCAGCTTTATGCGAACGACGCTACCATTACCACCAGCAAGCGCACCCAAGGCGCACGCAACCCCAATTTAAGACTGGAAGACCAGCAAGGCGTAGCCCGCCAACCGCTTGATCTTCAAAAACGTGCCGCCGCTCGCCTGAATGACATACTCAATCCCCGTGCGCAGCTTTCACCTGCCGATGAAGCAAACATTTATGGTTCAGATGATTATCTGGAAGAGACGTTGAAGTCGAACGAAACTCAGGCGCGCGCAAAATTACAGCTCTATGATCTGGCAGTGCGCGCCCAAGAAGGCCAGCATTTCAGAGCTGCTTTCGGATTAGGTTCCGCCCCTGAATATGATTATGAAGTGGGGCCGGATGGCGAACTTTATGCGGTGGCGGGCGAAGTCGGTATCCGCACCAGCGGCTTTAAACCACCCGAGCAAGCCGCCAAAGATGCCGATACCATCGCCCGCGCTGCACTGGCTGCCACCGATGTTTCAGCGCAAGACGTGGCAACTGCTCGCACTGCGCAATCGCGCGCGGCGTCTTTTTATGCACAAGCCTCTTATTTGGCCTACAGGGAAACACCCTTGTTCCAACTCGCCGCTTGATTGTTTTCTCAATGTGCGCCAATCAACAACGGTTAGTCATTGCGAGGAGCGCAAAAGCGCGACGTGGCAATCCATAATTATCACGGATTGGATTGCCGCGCTCACTACGTTCGCTCGCAATGACGTGCATGACTAAACAGGAGAACCGCGCACATGTACATCAACTGGATCGGCGTAAGAACCCTTTATCACCGCGAGGTATGGCGCTTTTTGAAAGTGTGGAACCAGACCCTCACCGCGCCAGTCGTCACCACTTTGTTGTTTTTCACGGTGCTGACCGTGGCGCTGGGTCAGGGCGAAAAGATGGTGGGCGGCCTTCATTTTAATCTGTTCATCATCCCGGGTCTTATCATGATGACGATTGTGCAAAATGCCTTTGCCAACACATCGTCTTCGTTCATGCTGCAAAAATTCCAGGGCGTCATTATCGACCTGCTGATGCCACCACTTAGCGCTGGCGAAATTGCCTTTGCGATGACGATGGGCGGTATCACGCGCGGCGTCATGGTCGGCATCACGGTTACGATTGCCATGTGGGTGTGCATCCCGTTTGAAATCCACAACCCGCTGATGGCGATTGCCTATGTGTTGCTGGCAAGCTCTATGTTGGCGCTGCTGGGGATGCTGACAGGCATCTGGGCGCAGTCTTTTGATCAGATGGCGGCAATCACCAACTACATTATCACGCCACTGTCGTTTTTGTCAGGCACGTTTTATTCGATCAAAAACCTGCCCGAATTCTGGCAACTTCTCTCACATCTCAATCCATTTTATTACATGATCGATGGCTTTCGTTATGCCCTCACCGGCCAGCATGATAGCAGCCTCGCGATCGGAGTTTACACGCTGATTGGCTGCAATGTGGCGCTGTGGGCTGCTGTGCATTATCTGCTGGTGAAGGGGTATCGGTTGAAGACGTAAGGCATATTGACCGTCATTGCGCGGCTGGCTTTCTTCTTCCTCCCCCTCTGGGGGAGGAATTTCACGCCATGGGCTCAAGACGTAGTTCTCGCTTCTGCGAAGGCATCGCCCGAAGCAGTCTCATTTTTACATCCAGATCGCTTCGTCGTGCTTATGCACTCCTCGCGAAAGCGTCTAAAATTGCTGCAGCGCACAGTCAAAATTTGCATTGCCGCGCGTTTCCTGCTTTGTGTCACTTCCCCAAACAGGAAGGATCCGATTCATGGCTGCACCCATAGCTACAACGGCTAAAAAACCTAAAAAACCGTGGTATCGTGATTTATTTGCACAAGTGCTGATTGCCTTGTTTGCGGGTATTGCGATTGGCCATTATGCGCCTGTTACGGGTGAAGCGCTCAAACCATTAGGTGATGCGTTTATCAATTTGATTAAAATGATGATCGGGCCGATTATTTTCTGCACCATCGTCACGGGCGTGGCGGGCATCGGTAACATGCGCCAAGCGGGGCGCGTGGGCATCAAGGCACTGATTTACTTTGAAATTGTCACCACCATTGCGCTGCTGATTGGCATCTTTGCCGTTCATACGTTTCAGCCAGGAGCAGGCATGGCGATTGGCCATTCGGTTGATTCTGAATCGCTCGCGATGGTGAAGGAAAAAACCGCTGAACATATGATGACCACCACCGAATTTATGCTCAACATCATTCCCAAAACCTTTGTCAGCGGCCTCACCGAAGGTCAGATATTGCAAGTGCTGTGCATCGCGCTGTTTTTTGCGGCAGGCCTTGCCATGATGGGCGAAAAAGGCAAACCCGTGGCCGATGGTATCGAGGCATTGTCGCATGTGGTATTCAACATCATCACCATGATCGTGAAACTCGCACCATTCGGGGTGCTGGGCGCAACCGCCTTTGCGGTGAGTAAATTTGGGGTGGGTTCGCTCGCCGATTTAGGCGGATTAATGCTCGTGTTTTTTGGATCATGTATTGCATTCGTTATCGTAATTTTAGGCGCGGTGATGAAATTCTATTGCCGCCTGAGCCTGTTTCAGTTTCTGCGCTACATCCGCGAAGAAATTGCGATCAGCTTCGGCACCGCCTCGTCTGAGACGGTATTGCCACGCATGATCGACAAAATGACAGCACTAGGCTGTGCGCGCCCCGTAGTCGGCATGGTGTTGCCCACGGGCTATTCGTTCAACCTCGATGGCACCACGCTCTATCTTTCCATGGCGGCGATGTTTGTGGCCTATGCCACGGGTGTGGAACTCACCCATTGGCAAGAAGCCACGTTAATCGGTATTCTGCTGGTGACATCCAAGGGGGCAGCGGCAGTCTATGGCGCGGCATTTGTGGTGCTGGCAGCCACCCTCAATGCGCTGCAAGTCTTCCCCGAAGATCAGATGGCGGTGGCGCTTGCTTTGCTCTTTTCCATTGATCGCATTATGGCGCCAGGCCGCGTGCTCACCAACCTGATTGGTAATGGCGTGGCAACATTGGCCATCTCCAAATGGGAAAACGCCCTCAATTATGAACAAGCACGCGCCATCCTCGCGCAAACGCGTAAGCCTGAGTTAGAGACAGCGGTGAAGTAAGGCTATCCGAAAAGCATTTTTTATGTCTCCAGTCATAATACTGTAATACTTTTGATCCATAGTATTGGAATGGTCGATGGATTATCAGAACTGGTGTTGTTTGTTGGTGAAGAACCCGAGCTAACTGCTCGCGTTAGGCAAGCAGTTGAGTGGGTTGCGTCTAAACCAGAAGGCCTTGCTATACTTCAACAGGCAAAGCAACTTCACGGCAAACCAATCACAATTATTACCAGCTCGAAAGTTTCTTTCACGGGATACGGCGATCATTCAAATAATAACGTCATTTTTGCCAACCCCTTAGTAAATGATCATACGTATCTTCATAGCCAAAATGGAGAACCGATTAACAATAGCTTAGAGAGATTCTTTGCTCACGAATTTATGCATGCAACACAACCTGATGTATTGAATCATGCAAAACAGTACATTGCGAAACGTTCAGAAGTTTTTGAACGCTGTACTCCCGCTATCCCGTATGAACAATATCAGCATCGTTTTAAAGCGATCAAAGATGACGATGATGCGGCAAAAGCATTGTTTGGGGAAATATACGATAAACACATCGGATCGAAAGCCGTTGAAACAACATATGCTGCAATTCGAATACTTAGTGAAGATCCATTTGTTCAAGCGTTTTCAGCAAAATATGAAGTGCCCGCGATAGAGTTTGAAAATTTAATGATGAGTAAATATAAAGGCGAATCAGGCCGTATTTTAGATTACATCAACTCTGGTATCTATGAGGAATTGATAAAATCAACAGATAGAGTTTCTTTTATTGAGTCTGCTTTAACTTCTTTCCGTGAACATGTTCCTAAAAGTGCGGATACACGCATTGAGCGTGGCAGTGAAAGTACAAAACCTAAGCCACGCGAAGGAGGATGGGCAGAAGAACCTTAAAAAAACCACTTAGTGTGTGAATGTGTAACTGCAATGCCGATTCTCATCGCTAACTCTTTGGCTAACGTAGAGTGAAATCAGATCAGAGTAAGCGTTTATTCGCAAACGCTTTGCCTGATCCAGTTTTTAAATATTTTTCAAATTCCAGAGCCTTATACTTATCTGGAAACGCGCAGTACCATACCAATTCCCACGGAGCAAATTTACTAGTGTGAGTTGACTTTCCGCTATTGTGATCTGCTACACGCTGCTTTAAATCAGCAGAAGCGCCATAGTAGAGTTGACCTGAAGAAGCGATACTTCGAATAATATAAACATACCACATATTGCTCCAGTCCGTCTTCGCTTATGCTTCGCTCCAGCTACGCCGGACAGGCTCCGCTATAATCTCGCTCTTGCCCGGCTGCGCCAGGCGTAGCTCGAAGAGCGTAGCCTGGTGCCCACGGCCGGGGTCGAACCGGCACAATCATCGCTGATCGAGGGATTTTAAGTCCCTTGCGTCTACCAGTTTCGCCACGTGGGCACGTGATTCACTAAGTCTCAGGGC
>JAKFUW010000146.1 GCA_021732545.1 Alphaproteobacteria bacterium
GTTCTCATGGATAGTAATAATCTGGAATCGCGCGTGGCCTACCTTGAAGGCCAGCTTGCTGCGCTCACACAAACCATGCGCCGTCAAACCGATGAGAGCGATGAGGTGAACCCTGCGACGTTTAAGCATCTGACCGCCGATCTGGTGCGCGAGTTGCAAAGTTTTGGCCCCATTCAGCCATTGCTCGAAGATGATACGATCAACGATGTGCTCATCAATAAGCATAATGTGGTGTATATCGAGCGGTTTGGTAAGCTTGAAAAAACCGATATTGTCTTTCCCAACGATGCATCGGTGATTGATGTGGCCGAAAAAATTGTGGCGGCAGTCGGGAGGCGATTAAATCCTGCGCGGCCACTGGTGGATGCGCGCTTGCTCGATGGTAGCCGCGTGAATATCATCGCGCCACCCTTGGCAGTCGATGGCACCTGTATTTCCATCCGTAAATTTGCCAAGCAAGTCATCACGCTTGACATGATGAAAGAACGCCAGAATATGTCGCCAGCCTTGGCCGACTTTATGAAGATCATCGGCAAGTGCCGCCTGAATGTGATTGTATCGGGCGGAACGGGTTCGGGTAAAACCACCTTGCTCAACGCCATTTCCCAATATATCGAAGATGCCGAACGCGTGGTAACAATCGAGGATGCAGCGGAATTGAAATTGCAGCAGCCAAACCTGGTGCGGTTAGAGACCAAACCGGTGAGTTTTGATCGTAGGCGAGAAGAAGAAGTGACTATCCGCGATTTGGTGAAAAATGCACTGCGGATGCGCCCTGATCGTATTATCGTGGGTGAGGTGCGCGGCGCGGAAGCGTTCGATATGATGCAAGCGATGAACACCGGCCATGAAGGCTCACTTACCACCATCCACGCCAACCACCCGCGTGATTGCCTATCGCGGCTTGAAAACATGATGAATATGGCGAATCTCAATTTACCCATCGGCGCGATTCGCCATCAGATTTCATCGGCCATTAACGTGATTGTGCAAATATCACGGATGCGCGATGGCCATCGCCGTATCACTTATGTTTCTGAGATTGTGGGGATGGAAGGCGACATCATCACCATGCAAGACCTTTTCCATTATGTGGTCAAAGGCGATGCAGGCGGCAAAGTGGTCGGCGAGTTTCAGTGGACGGGCATCATGCCGCGCTTTTTGCGCCGCGTGGCCTATTATGGCGAACAAGAGCGCTTGGCCACTTGTTTGGGTGTGAAACTGCCGAAGTTTTAGGCTCCACACCACACTGTCATCCCCGCCCCGTCGTATGACGGGGCTGGAATGACACCCTTAAAATAATTAGGTTTCATTTGGAATTAACACCATTTTGCGCTATGATAGTTAAACTACAAATACAATATTTTAAAAGTTACTCGCATGCATGTTTTTCAATTTTTCCTTTTGTTCATTTCATCCACTTGTTTCTCGTCATCGCGAGGAGAGGCTTTGCCTCGACGCGGCGATCTACGGATTGCCACGCCTGCGCTTTGCACAGGCTCGCAATGATGGATAGGTAATATATCTGCTTCTTATTAACTTTTTTAAAAAGGATATCCCATGAAAATTAATATCTCTGGCAAACACATGGAACTGGGCGCAGCATTTCAAACCCACGTGGAAGCACGACTCGAAGAAGGCATTTCAAAATATATTGACCGGATCAATTTGCTCGAAGTGGTTGCCACCAAAGAAGGTCACCGCGTGCGCGTGGATATTCACGCCAACACCGGCACCAATTCGCATGTGGCGCTCAATAGCAGTGCCGAAGCGGGCGATGTCTATTCGGCGTTTGATGCCGCATCGGAAAAGGTGGAAAAGCAATTGCGCCGCTATAAGCGCAAGCTCACCAACCATCACCGCGATTATCAGGAACCCGATGCTGCGACGTTGCCAAGCGTTGCCGCCAAACATTATGTGCTTGATACGCACCGCGACAAGGATGAATTAGAGGCCGATACCGCGCCTGCGATCATCGCCGAAAAACCCACCAACGTTCAAACCCTGACCGTGAGTGAAGCGGTGATGCGGATGGATTTGGGGAACCTGCCAGCCCTGATGTTTTATAATGCCGCCCATGGCCGCATCAATTTCATCTATCGCCGTGATGATGGCAATGTGGCATGGGTTGACCCCGAAGCGATGACATCGAAGGCAGCGTAACTCCTATATGCGATCATTCCTGCGTAGGCAGGGTGACAACTTTAAGGTTAAAACTGCACGCGATAATCGAGCACCAAAACGCCCACGCCATCTTCTGCGGCATCGGTTAGCCCAAACATATAGCCGGTTTGATATTCGAGCTTGCTGCCATTTTGGAAAACAAAAAGATCGCCATAGAGCGCTGGGCCTGCCCAATGTTTTTGATTGTCGCGCGAGCTGATGTGCGCGGTGGTGCCCCAGTCGGCGTGCCATTCGAGTGCGGGTTTGAAATGCGGGGTGATGGTGTAAACCGCTGAAGCATTGGTTCCCAGCACGATGTCGGCGTTGGCGTCTTCTCCTACTTCGCGGTCGAGCGAGGTGTTAAAGCGCAGCCGCAGCGCGCCCTCTTCACGTTGCAGGCGCAGCTTGGCGAGGGCTTTATCGTTGCCGCTGTCTGTGTTGAGCGAGTAGCCGCCAATCACGCTGGATGATAACCACCAGCCTTTGTTTTGGCGTGTGGTGGTTCTCATTAATTCAAACGTAGTGGCTTTGAGTTGGGTATCTTCGCGGTAGCGGTTTGAAGCATTGAAGCCGATTTCGCCTACCCATTCATCTGAAAAATCATATTCGTATCCACCGCGAAAAAAATCATTTCCATCGCGGCGATCTGTATCGTCATAGGTGCGGCTGAAAAAATGCTTGGCAACAAATTGCCCTTGCACTGCCAGTGGGCCAGATATTTTACCAACGCCTGCGCTGGCCGCGAAGGGGATGAGCGCGATAGTAAAAAGTAAACGTAGTTTCATGAGGTACACCTGTGATTGATCACAGGTGCTACACCCATATTTGCGCGAAGGCCAGTGATTTAAAAGTGCGTTTTATATTCGAGCAGAAAGCGTGCAACACGGTCTTCTGAAGCATCGGTCAGGCCAAACACATAGGCTGCCTGATATTCAAATTTGCTGCCACCCGGCAGAGTGAACAGGTCGCCATAAAGTGCAGGCCCAACCCATTGGCCCTGATCTTCAGAATCTGCAATTTCATCGAGTGTGCCCCAATCGGCGTGCCATTCAGCGCCTGGTTTAAAGTTGGGATGGAGTTTGTAAATCACCGAAGCGCGCGTGCCCAGTTCCGTTTCATCTTCTGATCCGCCGCCAATTTCCCGCTCGAGCGTGGTGTTGAAACGAATGCGGAATTTATCCTGATTGCGTTGCAGGCGCAGCTGGCTTTCGATTTTGTCGGGGCCGCCATCGGTATTGATCACATATTCGCCAATTAATCCTGATGAAATCCACCAGCCAGAATCTTGGCGCGTGAAGGTTCGTAACGCTTCAAAATAGGTCGATTTCAGGTCGAAATCGTCTTTTTGATTATCTTCAAATTTAAAACCAATTTCGCCTGCCCAATTTTCAGTAAAACCATATTCAAACTCAGCGCGATGCACTTCGTTGCTGTCTTTGCTGTCGCGGTCATCTTCGGTGTGGGTGAGCAGATATTTGGCTTCAAATTCGCCTTTTTCTACTTCAGGGCCAGAGATTTTTCCAACGCCAGCCATGGCCAAAGATGGCAAGGTCAATGATAGGGCAAGGCAGGCAAATAAACTTAGTTTCATCGCAGATTTCCTTATAGTGAGGTGTGTAAAATCGATGCGATTGATAATTGTTATCATTTAAGGATGCAAGTAAAAACTTCAGTTTTTTGCAAATTGATAGGGAGGCTGTATCACAATCATCCCACTGCCATACAGCCCACGCACCGATTCGGGGTCGGCGAAGATGTTTTCGTCATGATAAGATAGCCAATCGCACGCGAGCAGTTTTTGGGTCATCGCTTCATGTAGCCGCGCTTTGAGCATGGGATACCATAGCGCAATCACCGCTTGCGGCCACGCGGCATGGAGCTTAACCATAAACTCCACCACACTTTCATATTCGCTTTTGATCTCATAGCTGGGGTCTATCAGCACCAGCCCGCGCGTGAGGGTGGTGGGAACCTTAGCCAGCGTGCCTGCATACCCATCGGCGTGATGGATATGAATGTTTTGGCCAGTGATAGTTTGCTTTAAATGGACATGTTCCTGCGGGTGAAGCTCGAACAGATGCAGCGTATCTTGTGGGCGCAGCAGATGTTGCGCAATCGCGGGTGAGCCGGGGTAGCTCGATGCTCCGTATTTTTTACGAACCGCACCAAGGGTTTGCATGTAAGGGTGATCTTCAGGCAAAAACGGCGTTTTGATCAGGTTTATAATGCCGTCTTTGGCCTCGCCGGTTTTATGAGATTCGGGTGATGCTAAATCATACAGCCCGCGCCCTGCATGGGTTTCAATGTACGTAATGCCACGGTCTTTTTGCGTGAGCGCCACCAGCAGCTTTGCCAGCAGTGCGTGCTTGTGAACATCGGCGCGGTTGCCCGCATGATAGGCATGTTGATAAGAGAGCATGTGAGTTTCCTTGAAAGAGCGCAGACTTTAGACCGATTTAGCCGCGCGCGCAAATGACGAAACGTTGAATGGATATCCTTTAGGGTTTGTTAAGCATTCTGTGCTAAGATTCACATAGATGTTTTGGTAAAATTGAGATGGATTCCAGAGAGAAGCGATCATGCGCACGTTAATTGCCACGTTACGTAAAAGTGAGACAGGCAGCGCCATTATTGAATATGCACTTGTGTTCCCTGTGTTTATTTTTCTGTTATTTTCAATTATCGAGCTGAGTCTGATTGGTTATGCGGATTCCCTGATGGACACTCTGGGCACCCAAGTCTCGCGGTGGGCAAAAACGGGCTATGATTATAGTGGCGGTCAAACCTATAGTTTTCAAGGTAGCGCCAATGAAGGATTCACTCCTGGTAGTAGTGGCGACTATTATAGTGTTGATGAGGGTGGTAATGTGGTCATGAATGGCAGAGAAGGGTTTTTAAGAGAGTTTTTACGAGGAACCGCAGGGCGGTTTTTAAATCCCGATAAACTCCTGCTAACAACAAAAGTGTATGATCAAATTGAGGGCGCATCGGGTGCAGCCGACGCCACACCCTATAATGTAGGGCAGGGGATGGATGCGGTTGCTTATACTGTGAGCTATGAGTGGGATGTCTATTCACCTTTATTATATCCATTTTTGGGAACAAGCACTATACTTACCTCTACAGTGATTATTCAAAATGAGGCTTTTTAACGATGCGATTTAAATTCAGAGATGTTGCGCGGTGCGAGAGTGGCTTGGCGCTGATTGAATTTGTGATTGTGCTACCAGTGCTGGTCTTGTTGGTTTATGGCGCCTACGAAGTGAATCGTTTTATTAATATCAACCAGAAGCTGGAATCAACCACCTTTCAGCTGGCGGATATGATTACCAATAACCGCAGTTTAACAAACGCGGATATTGATACATTCATGAGAAGCGCTGCTGTGATTATGAAGCCTTATGAAACCCAAGGCATGCAGGTGATTGTGACGTCGATTCATCAGCCAACGGGTGGCGTGCCAACCACGGCATGGCAGAGATCCCTGCCTGCGGGTTTGAGTACCAGCCAGATTTCCAGTGGTGTGACAGGAGATCCTGCAACGGTTAATTATACTTTGATCGATTTGGATCAGTTGGTTGCAGTCGAGATTTATTATCCTTATGAAACGCTGCTAAATATCAGCTATGTGGATCCATCGCGTGGTCGTAACCGAGAATTTATTGACGATGACGAGCTTTATAAAAGTGCGATTGCCCGTGCTAGGTTTGGCGCCTTGCTGAATCTACTTTAAGGCTTCAATTTCACATATTTTATCACTTGCGTTAAAGCCATCACCGCGTGCCCTGGGCTATCGATGCGGATATAAGGTTGAAGCGGGCCATAACGAATGGCGCCAATCGCTTTTTCGGGCGCTTTCACATAAAAGCTATTGGAGCGATCAATCGAGCTTTGCAATACCAACCTGAGTGCGTGTTTGATTGAGTTGGAATAGGTTTTTTCACGGGCGCTGTCTTTTAATTTTACGGCTAACCGATAGGCACTGCTTAGCCCTTCAATACGCACCAATGTGGCAAGGCTCAACATGGCCTGATTGCAGCCTTTTGCGTTAAAGCCGCCGCGATAGGGAGCGGGAATCTTATCGCTGGTGACTTGGCATCGCACCAGTTCATCTGCCATGGCAAACATGGCATGTTGTATGCGTGGGTCTGGTTTTTCCAGCGCACGTTCCAATGCTCCGAATCCAACGAGGTGCCAGCTGGCTCCATAGAGTGATTTGGTTTGTTTCCAATCGCTATAATAGGATTCAAACGAAGGTATTAAATCGGCAAGCGTTGCATCCAGAGCCTTTAGCTCAATGGCCTCAACGAGCGCTTGCATCGAGATGCCTGGTGTAAATTCAGAATCGTTGCCAACATCAATTTTGGGCAAAATGATGGAGTCAAATGTTTCATCGGGGCGTTTTTCAGCCCAGATTGCATTGACAACATGCTGGTAAGGGGTGTGATATTTTTCATCATAACCAGCTGCAATCGCCAGCGCTTGAGCGGCCACTGAATTGGTCGCAAGAAAGGCGCTATTGTGCCATACAAAATATCCTTTTGAATCGTTCTCTTGATAGAAGTGTTGCATCGCATAATCCACGGCACGTAAAAAATGCTCCTTGCGTTCTGGTGTTGGGGTACGCTCCGCCAGTGTTCCCAGTGCCAAAATGGCAAACCACTGACGAATGAGTTGATTATCCGATGAGACCGAATCGGTGAGCGGATCATAGATATAGGGCAGTTGGCCTTGCGCAGTTAAGTGCGTATCAAGCCAGCGCGCTTGATGATCTAACAAGGTGTTTGCGGTTTGGATGGGGGATGATGTAAGGGATGCCACACGATCACCCGCTTGCCATTTCGTTGGTTTTGTATTGGCTGAATACTGGATCCACTCGGTGGTTTTAAATCGGGTGATGGCACCTATACCACCTTCGAGTTTAACTTTATCGCATCCAACCCATTGCAAATAATTATTGGCGGCATTCCATCCATTGGCAAAGCTGCGGGTGGCCCAGCGCAACCCAGGCATAATGCCGTGGGTTTCTACGCACTCAGCGATGAGCGCGTGGACTCCAGGTTTGAGGAAATTATTGAGGCCTCGTTCCGATTTTGCGCTGAGTGGATCATATTTTTTGGGGTGATGCAGCAAGGTAAGATAAATAATAGCATCATCGGGTACGGCGTTTTGCAGGCGGCCAGATAGTGTTTGATAGTTACGATACAAATCAATTAAATTTTTGGGGATTGTCAAACCAAACGCCATCGTTTCGCCGAGTAGTTTTTGGTTTTGCCAGACATCAATATGAACTGGATAATAGAGAATATCAGCCCATTGAGCGATAAACGCTTGAGTGAATTCTCCTGTGTTGAGTAGTTTTCGCAGGCCATCCATCAGCGCTTGAGGGTCTCTGTTTTGCATCTCAGGAGCATGCGCTTGTGGGTTATATATCAGTGGTTTCTCAGGGCGTGTTGCAAAGTGATGAATCGCCAATAACGCAGCCAGCCCCATGAAGAGCACGAGCAGTTTAGAACCCTTTTGCATGAGGGTTGCCATGGATGATTCATGAGGGAGTGTGTTCATAGCATTCCTTTCTCGAATGGCGCTGATAATGCAGCATTATGATGCACGAAATAATCAACATCGGCTCAATGGGCTTGCGGTATCTTCCTTCTAATACACCGCTAAATTGAAAGCATAATAGCACGCAAAGTGCGAGTGTCAGCGATAAAAAGCTTTGCTGCAAGAGAGGCAGTTTTGCACGCCACACACCGATGGTGACCATGACAATCATGGGAGCCCACACCCAGCGCCACCAGAGATTGATCTGTTCTTCCCACTCATAAGACTCGCCTTCTATTTGCCAATTATGCGGCCACACTTCGGGCCATGACGGCGAAAAAAGCAAAAATAATGTATTCAGCCCCACTTGGCGCATCAAAATATCTGCCGTAATGGGGTAGGGTTCCAATGCTTTATCCCATGAAGCATAGCCTTGCCTGGTTTTAATATCGAGATAAATCGGTGCGGTTTGATCCGCAATGCGCCAATCAGAAAAGGGCTCAAATAACCTTGTAGAAAGTGCGGGTGAGCGAAACCAGCGACCTTTTTCCTCATCGGTATCATAATAAACTCGTGTGGTTTGGCTCCGCGCCATCGCCGCATTCAGGTGCGTTAATCCGAAAGGGCTAGAAACATTGACCGATAAATGACTATGCCACGAAGCGGCACCTGCAACCATTGCAAGCCACAACAAGGAAACGATACCCGCTTTCAATGGCCAGCCACAGCGCCAGAACAACACCGCAATGCACATGAAGGCGGGGGGGATTGCCAGCATGCGAGTGAAGGCGCAAGCAACCCAGACCATGCACGCGATGATTAACAGTTTCTGGGATGGGCGCTTCCAGCAGACTGCCGTTGCTGCGCAGGCAAGCCCCATAAGCGGTAGCAATAATGTTTCGCTCGTGAAATAGGCATAGATGGTCGTCAATGATGGGC
>JAKFUW010000225.1 GCA_021732545.1 Alphaproteobacteria bacterium
TATCGTTGGCCAATTCGTCGTTGTTTCAGCAGTAGATGAATTTAGTTCATGAATTACCGAACCGATTTTTAGGTGTTTATCTGGTGCCAGTTGAGGCACAAGATTTTATCACAGCCATTAGTGGCGCGCTGCCTGCTGAAAAAGATCCAGCGCAGTTGCAGATTTTAGTCACGCATAATAAAGTCAGCGGTTATCGTCAGGTGGTTTTAAAAGATGGTGTCCTGATTTTCACACGCCTCACGCAAGGGCTTAACTAGAGTGCGCCAGATGTGGCAGCGGGCAACGTGGAACAGGAAATTCAAAATACGATCGAATATCTGCGTCGCCTGTCGTTCAACGATGCGGCAGGCTTAGACATTTTTGTGATTATTGCGCAAGAAATTAAAGATCATTTAGATGTCAGACGCTTTAATACCCGCCGAATGAAAGTGTTTACTCCGTTTGAAATGTCCCAGTTGCTTGGGTTTAAGCAAGCGGCACTTTCGGGCGACCGTTTTGGTGATGTGGTGATTGGCAGTGGTTTTGCGTCCATCAAAAAACACCGGCTCAAACTACTCACCGTCTATGGTAAAAAGCTCGAAAAACTGTATCAGGCAAGGTTAGGTGGACGCGGGGCTGCTGCCGCTGTGTTGCTGTATTTGGTGTATTCGATCATTGCTGGTTTTCTTGCCATGCAATCAGCCTATTCCGAAACACAATCACTCGTTGCACAGGAAAAACAAGCAAAAGAATCATTGGACAGCATTAAAGCAAAAATTAATGCGGTTGACCAAGAACAGCGGACATTCATTAAAGTGGCGGTGATCTATCAGACACTTAATCTGGCGCAGCCTGGCCCCCTGGAGTTTGTGAAAACATTTGCCCCGCTCGTGCAAGAAAGTGCGCTACTGCGCTCGATTGATTGGAAAAAAGAAGATGCTGCGTTACCTGCTGCCGGCGCTGCACCCGCGGCCACGCCGGTTGTCGCGCCCTACAGCATTGCCTTGGAGTTGGAGATTACGAATTATGAAGGCAAAAAAGATAAGTTAATTGAATTATCTAAAACGCTATTAGACCGAGTGGTAGAGGGTTTCCCTGATGCCAATGTTACGCCTATGATAGTGCCTGGCATGTCTAAAGAAAATGAAACGGTTCAAATGGATTTTAATCAAGCAAGCAATGTCAGCGATGAAGTGAAAGAAGGTGAAAACCTGATGAACCTTACCATTGCTGGTCCCAAAAAAACTGAGCCTGACCAGGGAGGGATTCAGTAATGGCGGCCACCTCTTCTGCTGATAACAAATATGCATCCATTCGCAAATCACTGATCAAGGAAGCGATCATTGCTGGCGTGATTGTTGTGGCGGTTGGGGTATTGGCTAGTGTGATTGGTGGATGGAGTGAATCATCGCAGGCAGCTAAAATACAAGCGCAATCGGCGCTGAGTGTCACGCAATCGGAAGTGGATGTGAATAAGCTGACACTTGGAAGTTTTGATAAAAATCTGGAAACCTACGAAGCGCTCGATGCGGTGCGTGACAACGAAAATTATGATCTTAGCCGTTCAGCATTACAAGAGCAGTTGGCGCGGTTACGTCAGAAATACAGGCTTTCAGAGCTTAATCTGCAGTTGGAATCACAAACTAAAATTGAATCCGATATATTTAAGAACAATGAAGCAGAAGTGTATTCTGCAGCGGGCAAGCTGACATTTGCCGGCATTACCGATCAGCATCTATATTCGTTCATTCAAGAATTGCAGCGTGTGGCACCTGCTTTTATCACAATAAAGCAGTTGACCCTTAAGCGTAATCTGAGCTTTGACCTGACCATCATGCGCAAAATTAGCCAAGGCGAAACGGTGAGCATGGTATCGGGCGAACTGGCGTTTGATTGGATTGGTTTTTCAACCGACACGGTTAAAAAGAAAGATAAGGTGGCGCCGTGATGAACTTTTCGCGCCTAGTATCGTGTGTGTTGGTTGCAGGCTTAGCATGTGTGGCCAGTGCGCGCGCACAGGATTTTGATGTGGCGCCGATTTTGCCGATTGTGCCCGAGCTTTCTAAAGATCAGCCTAACGTCGCACCTAAAGCTGCAACCGTTAAAGATGCCCCACTTGAAAATATTACCTTTCCTTCGTTTCCGGATGAGTCGGCGCGACCTTCTATCGCAGCCCCATCGCCAGCGGTTCGCGCACTGGAGCCGATTGCAACGATCAAGGATGCGCCCCAAATCCCTGCGCAAGCAACGCAATCGATTGATTCTACGATTCAAGAGCTTCAGGCTTCTCCTGCACCTAAGATGCCAGACGTTCAGGTGCCCCTAGCCCCTGAAGTCCCTGTGCTAGAATCGCAAGAGCAAGCGCCTGCGCTCGAAGCAGCGCAGCAAATGCCTGTAATCACCCCCAATGAACCCGCGCAACCGACGGCTTGGGTGGAGCCTGCTTTAGCCAGTGAATCTCCATCCCCACCTGCTGTATCTGAGCCATCGCAATCGTCCGATAAGCAACCATCCGTGGTCGACGAAAAGGCTAATCAAATATCCCTGGGCGACTTTGAATATTCGCTAATGTTTGCAACCGAAGATATGAATACGTTAAAGCGTGTGTTGCTCGCCTATGAAACGCGCAAAACACAAGTTGCCGGAGATGAACCTGTGGATAATTCGGAAGCGGATTTGCTGGCCGAATTATTGCGCAATGCTAATGGCGAAGAGCTTGCTCTTGATGGGCAACCGGTTGCGCCTACCATATTGCCAGCATTTTATCTGGGAACCATTGTCTTTAATCACAAAGGTGACTGGACATTGTGGGTGAATCAAAAACAAGCCAGTCCGCCTAAACGCGAGATTGCAGAGCTTGGAATTACCGTTCGCTCAGTGGGGCATGAATATGCAACGCTGGCATGGAAACCTGAAAATGTGGTGGAGGCGAAAGCGCGCTGGGAAGAGATAAAAGCAGCGGGAGTGAATGCACCACGTGAATGGAAGCATCGTGAAGTGCGTGGCGCGCGGATTGAATTTGATGAAGATAAGCAAGAGTTTGTGGTTTCCATGCGCGCCAACCAGACATTTTACGCCAATAGTATGCAGGTGTTTGAGGGACGGCGCAGCATTGATGTGCCTGTTTTGGCAGCAGATACGGCATCGGGTGGTGTCGCTGCTGAAGGAGCAAGTGCTAACAGTGTGCTAGGCGTGTTTGATCCTGCCGGCAGCCCAAATCCTGCATCCGCGTTGCAAGCTATTCCGCAAAATAATCAAAGCGGCACGGGCGCTGAACGCGAAGCCGCGAATAAACTGATTAACAATCTGAAAACCGCAACCGGAGCCATCTCTGGTATCACAGGAGGAGGAAGCACCAATGCGCAGCCAAGCACAGCCAATCAGTGATGTGATTGTGGCGGATGAACATTCGCCGCTACAGTTTCAAAATGTCAGCAAGCGTTATGGTTCAAAAGAGATTTTGAATGATGTGTCCCTCTCTTTGCAACCAGGCGAGATCTTCGGGCTGATCGGACTCAACGGCGTGGGTAAAACCACTCTGATCAAGGTGCTGCTCGATCTGGTGAAGGCCGATGGTGGTGCTGCCAATGTATTTGGTGTGTCGTCGCGGCATGTATCGGCGCGGTCAAAGCTCGTTTATTTACCCGAAAAATTTCAGCCATCCAATTATCTGACAGGCCAAGAATATGTGACGCTTACGCTTTCGCATTATGGCCAACGCGTGGATAAAGACGCGATGAATGTGATGGCGCAAACGCTTGACCTTGACCCCAAAGCGCTACCGCGCAAAGTGGGCGGCTATTCGAAGGGGATGAGGCAAAAATTGGGATTACTCGGTGCGATTTTATGCGATCAGCCACTCTATATTCTCGATGAGCCGATGAGTGGGCTGGACCCGCTTGCGCGTATTCACTTGAAAGCCCAGCTACTTCACATGAAATCGCAAGGCAAAACCATCTTTTTCAGCTCACATATTTTATCGGATATCGATGAAATCTGTGATCGCATCGGTGTGATTCATGATACCGCGCTACGATTTGTGGGAACACCTTCTGAGTTTCGTACCACTTATAAACAAGATTCGCTGGAGAAAGCGTTCCTTGCCGCTATTAACCGATAATAAATATCTGGAGATAAAACATGAAATACGCCGCCCTTGCTATCATCCCGCTGTTGTTATGTGCCGCTTGCGGCGATTCGGAACCCAAAACAGTGGAGTTGACCCGTACCTTTCACATGATGGATGAAGAAGGCAAACACGCAGGAACGGTGATCTTCCGACCGCTTGGCACCGGCGAAGTGCGCGATGCCAGCAACCGCGTGATCGGGGTGATTGTGGCGCCTGCGCAGCCTCAGTAGCATGTGATAATAATTCTTATTTACATCTTCCTGCATTCCATGTTAATTGATAATCATAATCAGTTGCGAGGTGTAAAGTGGGAATTCGAAAATCCATCATAGCGTTACTTTTTCAGACTAAACAGCTGCCAAGATCAGCTCCCTCATCAATTGAAAAGCCCATCTCATGATGATCTGCATCTGCAACGCGCTTGATGACAAACAGATCTCCGCTGCTTGTGCAGGCTGCCCCATGCAGGCTGGCGCATATGATGTGTTTGAGCGTTTAGGACGCAAACCCGAATGCGGCAAATGTTTGTGCTACATTGAAGATGTCATGCTGCCAAAACATCAACAATCACTGCAAAATTCATTGTAGAGCGTTGTGTGTTTTGCTAGATTCTTTCGCTAACAAACAAGGACATTTCCATGACCTCCTCTGCCATTATTGCGTCACTCAATACAATTTTGAAAAATGAACTCACCGCGATTAATCAGTATTTTCTTCATGGTAAAATGCTAAAACATCAAGGCTTTGCCAAGCTTGCTGCCAAGGTGGTCGAAGAATCGATCGATGAGATGAAACATGCCGATATGCTGGCTGAGCGCATTTTATATTTGGGCGGCTTTCCTAATTTTCAGGATTTAGGCAAACTGATGATCGGTCAAACGGTCAAAGAAATGCTGGAAGCTGATTTTGCATTGGAAGAAAAAGCGATTCCTGATTTGCGCGTCGCTATCAATATCGCGGATGATGCTAAAGATTATGGAACGGTTGAGGTGCTCTCGGCCATTCTGGTCTCAGAAGAACAGCATTATCTGTGGTTGCAACAGCAGTTGGGCGTGATGGCCGCTATGGGTGAGCAAAATTACCTTCAGTCTCAGGTTTAGTGCGCGTTACGCGTTGACACTGTGCTGGCTGGCGCGGCTGTTCATCCGCTTGATGCGCGAGGCCTCTTTGCCAAGGCCAATATCTTTGGCAAGCTGGCTGCGGCGCAGTGCGTATTCGGGCGCAACCATGGGGTAGGTGGCGGGCAGGTTCCAGCGCTTGCGATATTCTTCGGGGGTTAAATTATAGTTGGTTTTTAAATAGCGCTTGAGCATTTTGAGCTTTTTGCCATCTTCCAGACACACAATATAATCCTGATGAATCGAATCGCCGACTGCGATCGATTGTGGCAGGCTTGCGGCATGCGCATGAGGCGTGGCGGGCATCATTTCAGAGGAAAGCAGCGCCAGTTCGGTATAGACTTCGCGCAGCACGTCACCCAGATTCCATGCTTCATCCGTGTTGCGATCGACCAATCCCGACACAATCGTCGCTGTAGCTTGAAGGAGCGCAAGGTGGGTTTCTTTATCGTTTGAAATGGGAGATGGGCTAGAGTGAGAATCCATAATTCGCCTGCTTTCTGAGTTTTTTATTGTAATTTTTTGAAGTAAAACATTAATTAATTATTAATTATTATTAATGATTACGTGAAAGCCCATGCGCTGTCAAGAGGCAATCGAATGAGGTGTAAAAACCTACGAAAAAGCTGGAATGTTTGAGTGTTTGATTTTATAGCGGCTTCATGCAACTGTGCTATCGCTGTGGTAGTTCTTTCATTTTAACAATCTCCATAACCGTCACCCCGTCTTCATGACGGGGTCTGGTGAGGCGAACGCACAAAGCGCCAGACCCCGTGACAGACACTTCGTGTCTCGCACGGGGTGACAGCCTTTGGAAAATGGAAAAACAAAGCGAAATGAGTTTGAAAAAATATAATAAAAATGGAACATACAAACATGTCAATCGAGAAAAAATGCGTTGAAAAAGGCCTGAAAATGACCGAGCAACGCCGCGTCATCGCCAAGGTGCTCACAAGCGCGCAAGACCACCCCGATGTGGAGATGCTTTATCAACGCGCGGCGGAAATTGATTCCAAAATCAGTATCGCCACGGTCTATCGGACGGTGCGGCTGTTTGAAGAGGCGGGGATCATCGAAAAGCACGATTTTGGCGATGGTAGAGCGCGCTATGAAGAAGCAACCGACCAGCATCACGACCATCTGATTGATATGCGAACGGGCCGCGTGATTGAATTTTCTAACGATGCCATCGAGCGCCTGCAAGAGCAGATTGCCAAAGAACTCGGATATCAGTTGATTGATCACCGATTAGAATTGTATTGCTTGCCGCTGGATGCTAAAAAATCGGCTAAATAATGCATGCACGCCTGAACATCGAGTATCCTTTGGTAGTAACCCGAATTTTTTCAAACGCATTGGCGCCGATTGTGGCAGGCAACCTTGAGGTTCGCCTGGTGCAAGACGAAGCCGAGATCATCGCCACCCAAAAGCTGCGCTACCGCATTTTTTGCGGCGAACTGGGAGCCACGCTTTCGCCTGCTGTGCAAGCTCAAGAGCGCGATTTCGATGAGTTCGATGATGTGTGCGATCATGTGTTGGTGATTGACCATGAGCGTACCGGCGAAGAAGCCGTGGTCGGAACCTATCGCTTGTTGCGTTCCGCCGCGATGAAGACGCTCGGGCGTTTTTATACCGAATCCGAATATGATATCAGCGCGCTCAAAGGCCGGACCGGCGAGTTGATGGAGCTTGGGCGCTCGTGCGTGGATATCAACTACCGCAATCGCTCGGTGATGACGCTGCTGTGGCGCGGCATTGGCGCGTATATCAACGCGTTCGATATTAAACTGATGTTTGGCTGCGCGAGTTTTACCGGGGCGGATCCGAGTGTTCATAAAGCTGCGCTGGCGTATCTTTATCACAAGCACCGCTTGCCCGATGATCTGATGGTGCATGCGCTGCCCAAGCTGCACGTGCCGATGGATACCATGGCGCTGAGTGACATCGATGAGCGCGAGATTATACGCAGCATTCCGCCGCTGATTAAAGGCTATCTGCGCTTGGGCGGCTTGGTGGGCGATGGCGCGGTGATCGATTATAGCTGCAACACCACCGATGTGGCGATTGTGGTGCAAAGCGATTTGATGGGCGATAAATATACCGACCGTTATCGCGGTGAAGAATAGCTTGTGTGGACATTCACTACTATGCCGAGCTACAAACGCTGCTTTTCCAATCTTCCGTTGCTCACGTACCAAACGTACGCTGCGCGACGGGTCTTGAAAAAGCAACGTTTTCGCTTGCGCCCTAGCGTGAATTTCCACACAACCTTGTTTGAGTAGCCCTATGCGCGCCATTTTCACCTTTATTTTGATGATTTTGATTGTGGTGGCGATGCTGTTGCCCGTGGCCATTGTGCAGTTATTATCCTATCTGCAAACCATGGTTGCAGCCACCCTCATCCCGGCTGGTGCCGCCCTTCTCCCACAGGGAGAAGGCGCTCATCCCCTCTCCCTGTGGGAGAGGGTTAGGGTGAGGGTAGCATCGTATTTCGACGGTTCTGGATTAGAGCGGTTGCGCAAAAAACTGGTGCATCTCACCTACCGCGCGTTGCTGCGGGTGGTGCATATCAAGCTTGCGGTTGAGGGGATGCTGATCGCGCATCGGCCATTGTTGATTGTCGCCAACCATTGCAGCTATGCCGATATTTTTGTGTTAGGAGCCGCAGCGCCTGTGTCATTTACTCCCAAAAGTAGCATCCGTTGGTGGCCGCTTGTTGGCTGGTGCTGCATGCTTTCGGGTTGCGTGTTTATCGATCGTAAAGCATCGAAGCTGCCCGAAACGCAAAAGACCATTCATGAAAAACTGGCGCTGGGCAGAGCCATTTGTTTGTTTGCCGAAGGCACCACCAATGATGGCACCCACATGCACAGCTTTAAAAGTGGATTTTTTAGTCTGGCAGAAGGCGAACAAGATTTGTTGGTGCAGCCTGTGACGGTGGCTTATACACATATTAATGGCGAGCGCCTCGATGAACAGGGCCGCAAAAACATTGCATGGTTTGGCGAAGAAACCACGCTGCTGCCGCATTTGCTGCGGTTTTTATCATTTAAAAGCGTGCAAGCCCGTGTGGTGTTTCACGAACCCGTGACGATGGATGCGTTTGAATCGCGCAAAAGCCTGTGCGCTCACGTTGAAAGCGTGGTGAAAACATCGCTCGCACAGATACAGAGAGGATAAATTATATGCCCTTAGTTTAAATTACCCGCCAGGATCATGACGTGTTGATCGATATTCGCTACGCCACTGATAAT
>JAKFUW010000207.1 GCA_021732545.1 Alphaproteobacteria bacterium
TGCTGTTCGAGCCGTCACTTGCGCCACAAACATTTCTACCAGCTTGGTCTGGGTGTATCTATCTAATCTACAACGCTTTATTCCCATAAACACAACCTATCTCGTTGTGCTTATCTAGACCAGCCCCAACATTAAAGCACGATGTATCGAGCAAACCCGAGCTCTTTCGTAAACGCACCGCATCAGACATTATCCGCTCAGGATTCCAGACCGGTTGTACCGATTGTGGCGTGGTATTTCTTGCATTAGCCAATCAGTTGGGGATTGCTTCATTTTATGTGGAAACCTTTTTGAATGAGTCGCTCGGTACAGCCAGAGCAGGCTTGCAAGGGCATGTTTTTACAAAAATCTACGACACGCAACATCATCAATGGCAGATTTATGAACCGATAAACGGTTTTCAATCGGGCTATGTGTTAGATGATCAGCATTACACACCTGTTGCGATTGGCCGCGATCACTCTGCGGCGTATCTTCTGAATGTAACAGGCGAACCATCAACAGCGCCGCAACGCATTGACTCTGAAGATGCGCTCAGAGCCGTCGCAGCCAAGGCACATGTGCCACATCAGAACTTACACGACATCTCAGTGGTTAAAGACGCCCTTATCCACGCAGGAAAAGAGGATCAGGATATTCGTAAAACCAACCATTATGCAGCTGGGAACGCAACCGATATCAAGAATCAGGATTTGCTCAAACAGATCATTGACCTTCATGGCTGGCCAACCATTTCCTTGGTCGGAAAAAAAGCGGAACAATCTGCCTTTCTGATCACGCAACATGCCATGAATGACCTGCCTTTTATGGAACGTGTTTTTACGCTTAGAACCACGCTGCCTGAGGGAGAAACCAGCTCAGCGAGCACCGCATTAATGGAAGACAGAATTCTGATGATGAAGGACTCGCCACAAAAATATGGTTCTCAACTCAAGGGTAGTCGTGGTGCGAGCCTATGCATCCATCCCATCGAAGGCATTGATATAGAAAAATTATTGAACGGCGACCGATTGCAGATGACACTCTTAGAAGCCCGAAGAAAAAACGTTGGGCTTAATCAGCCTTATCGGGATTATTTAGCGCATTTTGAAATAAAGATAGAAGAACCAAAAGGTAGAATATTGTAGTCTATTCTTAAAGTCTACGCATTCGCTTCGAAGTAAGTCATTGATGCTTAAACAGCACATGTTTAAACGTCTCCATCTCCTCCAGCACGCGGCCAGTGCCCAATGCCACGCACGAAAGCGGATCTTCGGCGCGGAAAACGGGAAGACCCGTGGCTTCCGAAAGCACCAGATCCAGATTGTGCAACAATGAGCCACCGCCGGTCAGCACGATGCCTTTGTCGACGATATCCGATGATAATTCTGGCGGCGTACATTCCAGCGCGACTTTCACTGCTTCAATGATCTGGCTGACGGGTTCCATCAGGCTTTCGGCGATTTGATATTCACTGAGCGTCAGTTCCTTGGGCACGCCATTCATGAGATCGCGGCCTTTGATCTCAATCAATTTGCCCTCGCCCGATTCGGGCGCGCACGCCGCACCAATTTCTTTTTTGATGCGCTCTGCAGTGGTCTCACCTATCAATAAATTATGATAACGGCGGATGTAAGAGATAATCGCCTCATCCATTTTATCGCCGCCCACTCGGGCTGAGCGCGCATAGACAATGCCGCCGAGAGACAACACCGCAACTTCGGTGGTGCCACCGCCAATATCCACAATCATCGAGCCCGTTGGTTCGGTCACCGGCAAACCACTACCAATGGCTGCGGCCATGGGTTCTTCGATCAAGAACACTTCGCGCGCACCGGCATTTTCGGCGGCTTCCTGAATCGCGCGGCGCTCCACCGGAGTGGAGCCAGAAGGCACGCAAATCACGATCAACGGGCCAGTAAAGGTGCGGCGATTATGCACTTTGCGAATGAAGTGTTTGATCATTTCTTCGGCAGTACGAAAATCCGCGATCACCCCATCTTTGAGCGGACGAATCGCATCGATTTTTTCAGGCGTGCGCCCTAGCATCAACTTTGCCTGATTACCAAACGCATAAGGCACCAGCTGGCCTTTTTCTTCTTTCATCGCGACAACCGATGGCTCATTGAGCACGATGCCGCGCCCCTTCACATACACCAACGTGTTTGCGGTACCCAAATCGATGGCCATATCTTCCGACATCAGGCCAAATAAGCGGCTAAAAAACATGCTTTAACCTATCTGTTTTGCTTCTGTTACGCTCAGCGCTGCGGCATCTTCATGATCTGAAAAATGCGAAACGCGCTTTTCTTCGAGCAGCTCCAACTTACACAAGGCGTTGATATACGCAAGCGCAGATGCAACGAGTGTGTCCACATTGGCACCGTGGCCATTGACCACCCTGCCCTGCTTTTCCAACCGCACGGTTACTTCGGCCTGCGCATCGGTGCCTTGGGTTACGGCATGCACCTGATAGAGTTTCAATTCACATTCCTGCGCCACAGGCTCCAGCGCTTTGATGGCCTTAAAAATCGCATCAACGGGGCCATTGCCTTCCATTTTAATCATGCGCTTGCGGCCATCGATATTCAGTTGCAGCCGCGCAATCTGTGGACCTTCGCTGCCGCATTCAATTTGCAAACTATCAAACGCAATGCGTTGACTGCGGCTGATCGCGTCTTGATCGACCAGCAAAATAATATCTTCATCATAGATTTCTTTTTTCTTGTCGGCGAGTTCTTTGAAGCGATTAAACGCATCTTCAAACGCATTATCGCCCAGCGCAAAACCCAATTCTTCGAGCTTATCGCGAAACGCATGGCGGCCTGAATGTTTGCCCATCACTAAATTCGACTTGAGCAACCCGATCGATTCAGGCGTCATAATCTCGTAAGTGCCGCGATTTTTTAGCATACCATCTTGGTGAATGCCCGATTCATGCGCGAAGGCATTGGCACCCACAATCGCTTTATTCACTTGCACCGCTTGTCCGGTAATCGATTGAATGAGTTTGGACGCGCGCATAATGAGCGTGGTATCAATCGCGGTTTCAAACGCAAAGCGGTCTTTGCGGGTTTTAAGCGTCATCACCACTTCTTCGAGTGATGTATTGCCTGCACGCTCACCGATGCCGTTGATGGTGAGCTCCGCTTGGCGCGCGCCTGCTTCCAGCGCAGCCAGCGTGTTGGCGGTGGCCAGCCCTAAATCATTTTGCCCATGAAACGAAAACACCGCTTTATCCGCATTGGGAACGCTGCCCATGGTGTGTTTGAACATCTGCGTAATATCGCCAGGAGTGGCATAGCCCACCGTATCGGGCAGATTAATGGTGGTGGCACCTGCAGCAATCGCTGCTTCCACTGCGCGGCATAAAAATTCAGGCGTGCTGCGCGTGGCATCCATCGCCGACCATTCCACATTATCGGTGAATTTGCGAGCATGTTTGACGGTTTTGGTAATGACTTCCAACACCTGCTCTTTGGTCATTTTAAACTGATATTCCAGATGAATGTCGCTGGTGGAAATGAAGGTGTGAATCCGGCCTTGTTTAGCAGGCTTAATCGCTTCCGCGGCGCGGTCAATATCGCCGATTTTCGCCCGCGCGAGCGAACACACCACCGCGCGTTTGGTCACTTGCGCAATCGCTTTGACCGCCTCAAAATCACCCTGAGATGCAATCGCAAATCCGGCCTCAATCACATCCACACCCATGGAATCCAGCACTTCGGCGACCAACAGCTTTTCCTCGCGTGTCATCGACATGCCCGGCGACTGCTCGCCATCGCGCAAGGTGGTATCGAAGATGATGATGCGGTTGTTTGTCATAACTGTTACCCCACCTGTCACCCCGCATTTATTGCGGGGTCTGGTTTTTTTCTACATACACCTTACGAGATCCCGGATATTTGCTCTGCAAATTCCGGGATGACGCTACGTTACCTGCTCGCAAATGCTCGCAGACACACGCGTCAATTTTTCGCCTTATCAACGAGCTTGTTCGCTGCAATCCACGGCATCATACCGCGCAGCCTGCGGCCAGTATCTTCAATCGGGTGTTTGGCCTGTGACTCACGGATGCTTTCCAGCCTGTGCGCGCCTTGCGTTGCACGATCTGCAATGAAATCACGCGCAAATTTACCCGATTGAATGTCGGTCAAAATCTCTTTCATCACTTTTTTGGTATCAGCCGTAATCACGCGTGGGCCACTCACATAATCGCCATATTCAGCGGTGTTCGAGATCGAATAACGCATGTTAGCAAGGCCACCTTCGTAAATTAAATCCACAATCAATTTGGTTTCATGCAAGCACTCAAAATACGCCATTTCCGCAGGATATCCCGCTTCCACCAGCACTTCGAATCCTGCTTGAATCAAGTGCGAAATACCGCCGCACAATACCGCTTGCTCACCAAACAAATCGGTTTCGCATTCATCTTTAAAGTTGGTTTCAATGATGCCAGAACGGCCACCACCCACAGCAGACGCATAGGATAATCCAAGCGCCAGCGTGCTACCCGATACATCTTTGCCAACCGCAACTAAACATGGCACGCCGCCACCTTTGACATATTCGCTGCGCACCGTGTGGCCGGGGCCTTTGGGGGCAACCATGAACACATCGAGATCGGCGCGGGGCTGAATAAATTCAAAATGAAAATTAAAACCGTGTGCAAAGGCGAGCGCGGCTCCTTGCTTAATATTCGATTCAATTGCGGTGTAAATATCAGCCTGATTTTCGTCAGGTGCAAGCATCATCACGACATCGGCGCCTTGCACCGCTTCTTCGGGGGTGGTCACTTCAAAGCCTGCTTTTTTCGCTTTTTCAATGCTGGCTGAACCAAAACGCAACCCGATTTTTACCTGTTTGCAGCCCGAATCGCGCAAATTGGCAGCGTGGGCGTGGCCTTGGCTGCCATAGCCAATAATCGCAATGCTTTTGCCTTTGATCAGGTTGGTATCGCAATCGGCATCGTAATAGACTTTCATATGTGGTTCCTTTTTGTTTATTTTCGAACGCAGCTATAGCCGCAAACACACGGGATAACAAGGGATTTTTGACACTAAAAATTAATGCGATTCTTTATATTTACGCATCTGATTGTCTTTGAATTGCTTGGGGCTGCACCAATTGAGCGATGACGGGCAGATAAGCGACGCCGGCGCCGTACCAGGGCTGCATTCATAGTCTTTGTTGCGTTCTTTCATATTTTCTTTACGCATCGCATTGACCGAAGCACGACAGCATGACGGATTCACCGCCTTCTCACATTTTACTTTAAGCTGATCGTAATAGGACAATATCGGTGTGTTGGCAGGCGGAATCTGGCTAAACGCCATCAACAGCATCGCGGTTATAGGTGCTAACATAACATTCCTTTCATCATTGTCATTGCGAGCCGCAAAGCGGCGTGGCAATCCAAAAATCTCGAGCTGGATCGCCGCGTCGCCAGACACAACGTGTCAGGCTCCTCGCGATGACGAATATCTTATAGTCCTTGCTTGCCACGCGCCATAGCCGCAGCGCCAGTACGTGCAATTTCGAGCAAGCCCAACGGGCGCATTAAATCGATAAACGCATCGACTTTGGATGACGCGCCAGTGATCTCAAAAATAAACGATTCAATGGTCGCATCAACGGAGCGCGCGCGAAATATATCGGCAATCCGCAGTGCTTCCACGCGATTTTCGCCCTTGCCACTCACCTTCACCAATGCCAACTCGCGCTCCACATGCGGGCCTTCTACGGTGAGGTCATGCACCTTATGTACGGGCACCAAACGCTCAAGCAGATGCATAATATGGATGATGGTTTGCTGCGCGCCGCGCGTGACGACGGTGATGCGCGACAGGTTCTTTTTGGGGTCCACTTCGGCCACCGTCAGCGCTTCAATGTTATAGCCACGTGCCGAAAACAAACCCACCACGCGGTTGAGCGCGCCGAACTCATTATCAACCAAAATCGCCAGAATATGGCGCTCCTCCAGCGATTTTTCGGGGTTTACCCCATACACAATATCAAATGCTTCGGTCATAGGTAGTATCCGTGATTCATGATTCGTCATTCGTCATTGCGAGCTGCAAAGCAGCGTGGCAATCCATTTCTGTGTTCATTAGCAAAGATGGATTGCTTCGCTATGCTCGCAATGACAAATATCAATAAGTGATTACCAAATAGCCGATAGCAATGCTATTGAAATAAATCGGCATGGCTTCCGGTGCGAACTAGCTCTAATTCATCGGCCGTCAGGCGATAGATCAGCAACCAATCGGGTGCAAGATGGCATTCGCGGTGCCCCGACCAATTACCAGTGAGGGCGTGATCTTGATGCTTCAATGGCAATGGATTTCCCGTTGCAAGAAACGACACCACTTCATCAAACACACGCATATTATGCCCGCCGCGAAGGATACGCTTAAAATCTTTCTTGAAACGCTTAGTGCGATGAATGTGGCGCATCATCATCGTCGTCATCATCGCTATATAAATCAGCCAACAGAGCTTCTACCGTCTCAAAGCGTTCGCCACCGCCTTCTTCCAGCTCGCGCATGGCGGCGAGCGTTTCGGCGTTGGGTTGTTTCACGGTTGGCTGAAACGGTAATTTTCCCCATGTCACCGATTGCTGTAAAAACATACGAATAGCATCCGAGGTTTTAAGTCCCATCGCGTTAAAAAGCTGATCGGCTTGCTGTTTTAACTCGCGCGGCACCCGCGCCTGAACCGTATCATTTGCCATATCATCGCCCTTCATTTGATTGCATTTGCAATCAATATAGCGCAAATGGCGACAAATGTCGAGGATCGTAATTCGTTATTCGTTATTCGTTATTCAGGACAACCCCATTAACTCGTCGTTACGAGCGCACCCGCAGGGTGGACGTGGCGATCACCTTGTTTTAACATTCTGAAAAACATGGATTGCCACGTCGGCTTTGCCTCTTCGCAATGGCGAATCACGAATTACGAATAACGAGCTATACCCTGTTCTTATCCAGCACCGTGGTGCCGAGTTCCTCTGGCCCCAGCACCAGCTCGTGGTGAGCTGCGCCAGCGGGGATCATCGGGTACACATTTTCATTCCGGTCCACCCACATATCGCAAATCACGGGTCCTTTGTGGGCAAGCATTTCCTTGATGGTGGCATCGACGTCTTCAGGTTTTTTGCAGCGCAAACCCTTCATGCCGTAAGCTTCGGCCAACCTTACAAAATCGGGCAATGAATCCATGTAGCTTTCCGAATAACGATTGCCGTGGAACATCTCCTGCCACTGGCGCACCATGCCCATATAATGGTTGTTGATGATGAAAATTTTGACCGGAAGGCGATATTGTACCACCGTTGAAAGCTCTTGGATGTTCATTAAAATTGATGCCTCACCTGTTACGCACACCACGGTTTTTTCAGGGTGCGCAATCTGCACGCCCACGGCGGCTGGCAGGCCATAACCCATGGTGCCAAGCCCACCCGAACTCATCCAGCGACCAGGTTTATTATATAAAATATGTTGCGCGGCCCACATCTGGTGCTGACCCACATCGGTGGTGATGAAAAAATCTCGGCGCTTGAGCGCATCGTTCAGTCGGCGCAGCGCTTTTTGCGGCTTGATCACGCTGGTGGAATCTATGAAACCAAAGCTGTTGCGGCTGCGCCAGCCCTCAATCTTTTTCCACCATGCGGCGTGCGCGGTTTTATTGAGTTCGGGTTTTTTCTTCTTCCACAGCGCAATCATCATCTCGATCACTTCGCCCACATCACCCACAATCGGCACATCGACCCGCACAATTTTATTGATAGACGATGGGTCAATATCGACATGGATTTTTTTCGATTTTTGCGAGAAACCGTCCAAGCGCCCCGTCACGCGGTCATCAAAGCGCGCGCCTAAATTAATCATCACGTCGCATTCGGACATGGTCATATTGGCTTCCAGCGAGCCATGCATGCCGGGCATCCCTAAAAACAGCGGATCATTGCCAGGAAACGCGCCCAAACCCATCAGGGTGGTGGTGCAGGGAAAACCGGTCATGTGCACAAGCTTGGTGAGGGAAACACTTGCCGCATCACCCGAATTCACCACGCCGCCGCCCACATAAAAGAGTGGCTTTTTGGCTTTGGCCATTAAATCCACTGCCGCTTCGACCATCTTCTGAACGGGTTTACGGGTAGGCTGATAGGATGCACGCTTGGCCGATGCTTTGCCACGATAAGTGCCCAGTGCGTTCAGAATATCTTTGGGGATATCGACGACCACAGGGCCAGGCCTGCCCGTTGCCGCAATATAAAACGCCTCATTCATGATGC
>JAKFUW010000171.1 GCA_021732545.1 Alphaproteobacteria bacterium
ACCCGTTGATGCAGGCGGGGTGCAATTTCCTCATCAGGAAAAAACCATCTATGATGTGATTGATAAAAATTCAGATCAGACCGAATCGGTCAAGCTTATGGAACCGTCAGAAGAGCCGCTAAAACAGGTTGAAGAAGTAGAGGAAAAATCCATCGAAAAACCCATCGAAAAAGTGGAAGGATTGGTTCCCGCAAAAGGATCACAATCGGCGGATAAAAAGATTGCGGAAATACTCAAAAAAGCAGTTGATGATTCCAAAGAATCACTCAAATCCGATGCTCCCAGCACCGCGAAAGCCAGCGAAGCGGCGTTGAAAAAAGCGCCAGACCCATTTGCACCTGTCAAAAAAGAAGAGCCTGTGAAAAAAGTAGAAGCGGCACCTGTTGCACCTGTGACCACATCGAGCGCGAAAGTGCAGTTGGGGGCTTTCCAAAGCGAAGCCGAAGCGCGTATTTTCTGGAACAACCTCAAGGCTAAAAATGCCGATGTGGTGGGCAGCCTGAACTATGATATTATCCGCGCGGATTTGGGCGAAAAAGGTATCTATCATCGTCTGCGTGCGAGTGGTTTTGCATCGTCGGCCAAAGCGGCTGAGGCCTGCAAAATTCTGGTTGGGCGCTCGCTGGGCTGCTTTGTGGTGCAGTAGTATATCTTTGTTATTATTGTTCTGTCACGCGACGAGATAAACTTCAGCGCAAATCTATAGTAAATTTGTTTTTCTTCTTTATATTCTTGTCATCCTGAACTTGTTTCAGGATCATTTCGAATAGATGCCGAAACAAGTTCGGCATGACAAGTAAGTGGGAGCTAGATAATGACCCTACCAACGGCAGTATTTTTTGGGTGCGCGGCGCTTGAACTTAGCGCGCAAGAAATCGAGTTTTTTACGAAGGTTCAACCCGCAGGGTTTATTTTATTTAGCCGAAACTGTGAATCACCTGAGCAAATCAAGGCGTTGACCCAGTCGCTGAAATCATGTGTGCATCATCAAAATATCCCGATTTTGATCGACCAAGAAGGCGGCAGAGTGCAGCGTTTGAGCAACCCTCATTGGCGCAAATATCCCCCCGCCGAGCGATTTGCGAGCATGGAAAACAGCGCGGATGCCATTCGTGCGTGCCGCCTCAATGCGCGGCTGATGGCGCATGATCTGGCGGCACTTGGTATCAACACCGATTGCGCGCCAGTGGCCGATTTACGCATCAATGGTGCACATAGCATCATCGGTGATCGTGCCTTTGGAACATGCGCCGACGACATTGTGCCGCTCGCCATGGCGCAAGCGCAAGGGCTGATGGATGGCGGTATTATTCCCGTGCTCAAACACATCCCTGGCCATGGCCGTGCACTGGTCGATAGTCATGAAGATTTGCCCGTGGTGCGTGAATCGCTGGATGAATTAATGGCCACTGATTTTGAGCCGTTCAAGCGCCTGAATACGTTGCCGATGGCCATGACGGCACATATTATTTATACCGCAATCGATGACATACTCCCTGCCACATTATCGAAACCTGCGATTGATGTGATTCGCAACCAGCTTGGTTTTGATGGGCTGCTGATGACCGATGATTTATCGATGAAAGCGCTCAAAGGCGATTTAGGCAAGCTATGCCTTCAAGCGATTGAGGCTGGCTGCGATATTGGCCTTCATTGCAACGGCCAGATGGATGAAATGCAAGCGATTGCAACGCACGCACCTATCATGAGTGAGCGAAGTTTTGCGCGGATGAATAAAGCATTTGACGTGGTTGTTCATACACCAAACGATAATATTCATGAGGTGGCAACGCAATGGGCAGCCTTGCTGAATGAGAACAAAGCCGCGTGACATGGTGCGGGTACTGTGGTAGCACTGCCGTATCGTTGTCATCGCGAGGAGAGGCGAAGCCTCGACGTGGCGATCCATACCCAAATAGATTGCCACGCGCCTTTGGCGCTCGCAATAACGGACTAGGAGGAGAAAAATATGGGCATGAGTATCTGGCATTTGTTGCTGATTTTGATGGTGGTATTTGTGTTTTTTGGCGCAGGCCGCTTGCCGCAGGTAATGGGCGATATTGGTAAAGGGGTGCGCTCGCTTCGCGATGGTCTCAAAGCCGATGCTGATAAAGAAAAGCCTATCAATACCGTCGATGCGAATAGCTCTCAGGCAACGATTATCGAACACGAAACCTCTGACAAAACCAAAGGCTAATCGTGCTTGATTTTTCATTCGGCGAGCTGGCGCTGATTGCGGTGGTGGCGCTGCTGGTGATCGGCCCTGACGATCTTCCCAAAGCATTTCGCGCACTCATTTCCTTCATCAAACAATGCCAGGGCATGGTGGCAGAACTTCGCCAAAGTGTCGATGGCTTGATGGAAGATTCAGGCATAGCGGATGCGCACAAAGAAATCCGCACCATCATCGATCAAAACGGTATCGAGCAGCAGGTCTATGACATCGATGATTTAATCGCGATTGAAAAAGCCTCCGATGAAACCAAGCCATGAGCGATAACCCAGATGCGCGCAAAGCGCCATTGATCGAGCATCTGCGCGAACTTCGCCGCTGTGTGGTGTGGTCGATGGTGGCGTGGTTTCTGGCCTTTGGTCTGTGTTATTATTTTGTGAATGAGATTTATGGCGTGCTGGTGGAGCCTTTGGCCGCATCGTTTCAAGCAGGAGAGCATCGCCGATTAATTTATACGGGCCTGACTGAAACCTTTTTCACCTACATCAAGCTCGCTTTTTATACCGCGTTTTTTGTGGCGTTCCCCGTGATTGCCGCGCAGTTTTATCTGTTTGTATCACCCGCCATGTATAAGCGTGAAAAGCGGGTGATGGTACCGTATCTTGTACTTGCACCCATTTTGTTTTTCGCAGGAATCTCGCTGGCTTATTTTGGGGTGATGCCGATGGCGTGGGAGTTTTTCATCGGTTTTGAAGCGCCATCAGCCGGTGCCAATGCCTTGCCGATTCAGCTTGAAACCAAGGTGAGTGAATATTTATCGCTGTGTTTGCAAATTTTATTTGCGTTTGGCATCACCTTTCAGCTTCCCATTTTGCTCACGCTGTTGGTGCGGGTGGGGCTGATTAAAACCGCGATGCTCAAAAAAAATCGCAAATATGCGGTGGTGATTTTGCTCACCATCGCAGGGTTACTCACACCACCCGATGTCATCAGCCAGATCGCTCTTTTCATGCCGCTTTATCTGCTTTATGAACTATCCATTATGGCGTGTAGCAGAATTGATAAACGCAAGGCAACAACGTTGTAGCGTCATCCCGAACGCGCTAGCGGAGGGATCTAAGTAGATTCCTCCGATGCGTTGCATCGTTCGGAATGACGAGAGGAGAGAAGAATCATGCACGATATTAAATGGATACGCGAGCAACCAGAAGCCTTTGACGCGGCGATGAGACGGCGTAAATCGGACGTGTGCGCGGCAGATATTTTGGCGCTTGATGAAGAACATCGCAAACAAATAAATATCACTCAACTGCTGGAAGCCGAGCGCAACGCGGTAGCAAAATCCATCGGTGCATTAAAAGCGCAAGGCAAACATGATGAAGCCGAAGCGGCGCTCAAACGTGCCGGCGAAATTAAAGATGAAATGGCGGCGTTGAAAGCGGGGCAAGACGAAAATGATTCGCCTGTAACCCGCGCACTGGAAGGTTTGCCCAATGCACTTGCCGCTGATGTGCCAGACGGTGCGGATGAAGCGGCGAATGTGATAAAAACCACGTGGGGCACGCCTCGCGAACTGAATTTTGAAGCACGCGACCATGTGGCACTGGGCGAAGCTTTGGGCATGATGGATTTTGAAGCAGCCGCCAAAATTTCGGGCTCGCGTTTTGTGATATTATCAGGGGTGCTCGCGCGATTAGAGCGTGCGCTGGCGCAATTCATGCTCGATTTACATACGCAGCATCATGGCTACACCGAAGTGAACCCGCCATTGTTGGTGCGTGATACCGCACTTTATGGAACGGGTCAGTTGCCGAAATTTGAAGAAGATGTGTTTAAAACCACCAATGATTATTACCTCATTCCCACCTCTGAAGTGTCGCTGACCAATATTGTTGCGGATTCTATTGTGAGTGAGGATTATCTGCCGCGCCGCTACACCGCGCACACGCCTTGTTTTAGGTCGGAAGCGGGGTCGGCAGGGCGCGATACACGCGGCATGATCCGCCAGCATCAATTCACCAAAGTGGAATTGGTGAGCATCACTAAGCCAGAAAATTCTGTGGCAGAACATGAGCGCATGTTGGGCTGCGCGGAGGAAGTGTTGAAACAACTGGAATTGCCGTATCGCGTGATGGTGTTGTGCTCAGGTGATGTGGGTTTTTCCGCGCGCAAGACTTATGATATTGAGGTGTGGTTGCCTGCGCAAAATTGTTATCGCGAAATTTCCAGCTGCTCAAACTGTGGTGATTTTCAGGCGCGCCGCATGAAAGCGCGTTACAAAACATCGGATGGTAAGAATGAATTCGTCCACACGCTCAATGGCTCGGGCGTGGCGGTTGGCCGTGCGTTGGTTGCGGTGCTGGAAAATTATCAGCAAGTCGATGGTAGCATTTTGGTGCCCAAGGTTTTGCAGAAATATATGGGTGGGTTAACTGTTGTTGCTAGGGAGTAATCAAATTAGCGTGCTTTACAGATCCCTCCGATGCGCTGCATCGTTCGGGACGACGAAATCGTTTGCCGTCATCCCGAACGAGCTAAAGGCGAGGAGGGATATGAATGACTGAAAAAGCACCTGCCGTTTATATCATAGCCAATTTTAACAGAATGGTTTTGTATATCGGCGTTACCTCCAACTTAATTCAGAGAGTTTATCAACATAAAGAAGCGATGATTGAAGGTTTTTCGAAACGCTATTGTTGCAAATATCTTTTATATTACGAGCAATATGAAAGAATGGAAGAAGCGATTTACAGAGAAAAACAAATGAAATCATATCGGCGAGAAAAGAAAGATGAATTGATTAATGGTATGAACCCTGATTGGAACGATTTGTATGAATCAATTATTTAGATTCCTCCGATGCGCTGCATCGTTCGGAATGACGATGATTTTAACGCCGTCATCCCGAACGCGTCAGCGGAGGGATCTTCGGTAGATTCCTCCGATGCGCGGCATCGTTCGGAATGACGATGATTTTAACGCCGTCATCCCGAACGCGTTAGCGGAGGGATCTTCGGTAGATTCCTCCGATGCGCTGCATCGTTCGGAATGACGAAAGGGAAGGTATAAAATATGAGAATTTTAGTCACCAACGATGATGGAATCCACGCCGATGGACTGGGCGTGCTGGAGGCCATTGCGCGCGAATTATCGGATGATGTGTGGGTAGTCGCGCCCGAAGAAGAACAAAGCGGGGCAGGGCATTCGCTCACCATGCACGAGCCGCTGCGCATGCGCGAGATTGATGCCAGGCGCTTTGCGGTGCGCGGCACACCCACCGACTGCGTGCTGATGGCGGTGCTGCAAATTATGGGTGATAAACGCCCCGATCTGTTGCTCTCTGGCATTAATCGCGGAATGAATGTGGCCGAAGACGTGACCTATTCGGGCACGATTGCGGCGGCAATGGAAGGCACTTTGCTTGATATCCCCTCGATTGCCTTTAGCAGCAACTACAAAAATGTGGATGCGATTGATTGGAGCGCGCCCAAAAAACATGGCGCAGCCATTGTGAAAACGCTGATGAAAAAGGGCTGGTCTGCAGGTAATTTGATGAATGTAAATTTTCCTGATATGCCTGCGAGCGACATTGCAGGGATAAAATTATGCCCGCAAGGACGTCGCAAAATCGGCGAAAAACTCGTCAAGCGGCTTGACCCAAAAGGGCGGTCTTATTTCTGGATTGGTGGCCCATCCGATGCACCCTATGATGATTTGCCAGGTGCCGATTACATGCAGCTGAAAAAAGGCTTTATCACCATTACCCCGCTTTCCATGGATTTGACGAATTATAAATTACTCGAAGAAATGCGCGAACATTTTGAGGAAAACGCGTGAGCGATGCTGCACTTTTGGCGTCAAAAATTCGGCTCATTATGCAGCTTAGGCGCAATGGGGTGAGCGATACAAATGTGCTATCAGCCATCGAATCCGTCCCGCGAGATAGGTTCGTGGAGCCTGAGTTTGCGGATAAATCGTATGAGGATATCGCGCTGCCCATTGCGTGCGAACAAACCATCAGCCAACCCACCATTGTAGCGCTGATGACTCAGGCACTCGACGTAACTGACCGCCACATGGTGCTGGAAATTGGCTCTGGCTCTGGCTATCAGACTGCAATTCTGGCTAAGTTATCGCGCCGTGTACACAGCATCGAGCGGCTGCCTGATTTATCGGCACTGGCCACTGAGCGGCTTGAGCAACTCAAACTTCGCAATGTGACGTTTCATGTGGGCGACGGCACGCAAGGCTGGCCTCATGCTGCGCCGTTTGATCGGATTATGGTGACCGCTGCAGCATTCGCCGACGCACCGGATGCGCTGCTGATGCAGCTGGCCGATGATGGCATCATGGTGATCCCGATTGATCAAGGCAATGGCCAGCAAACGCTGTTTCGGATTACAAAAGAAGGCAGCACCTTTGTAAAAACGCCACTAGGCGAGGTAAGATTCGTGCCATTAATCGAGGATTAATCACATTGTGGTTTTCAACAAGGTGCCTTTGAGCGTATAATCTGGTTGAAAAATAGGGAGAATATTATGCGCCTCATTCCTCACATTGCCGCGATATGTTCGATTGCGTTGTTAGCGGGATGCACGCAGCCGCCATCATCGGTGCGCGAACTTGGCAGCCGCTTTTTTGGCAAAACCGACCTTGCAAGTAACCTGCAATTTCGGATGCCGCAAGACCCTGCCATCGCCTCCAAATATAAATCCACCAACCCTGAATTTGATGAGGCAGCGCCAACGCCCAGCGTGATGATTTCCGATTTGCCAGCGCCTAGCGCATCAGTTGCATCAAAACCTATGCCGCGCCCTGTTGCGGTTGTCGCGCCAATCATCTCCAAGCCAGTGGCTGCTTATAGCGCGCCGTCTGCCCCCAAATTAGAAACACTCGCCTTTGATTCGTCTGCGAAAGTTTCAGCGCTGTCGTCGCAACCCGTGTCTGCTCCCAAAACCTCATTCATTTGGCCTGCGAATGGGCAAATTATCTCGCGCTTTGGCCCTAAACCTAGCGGCTTGGTGAATGACGGCATCAACATCGCCGCGCGTGAGGGTGACCCCATCTGGGCGCGGCAAGCGGTAATGTGGCCTATGCCGGAAACGAACTCAAAGGCTATGGCAATATGATGATTGTGAAACATAGCGGCGGCTGGATGACCGCCTATGCCCACGCCAGCGACATGTTGGTTGCCAAGGGCGACACGGTGAAACAAGGCGACCTGATTGGTTATGTCGGCAAAACCGGCGAAGTGACCAGCGCACAGTTGCATTTTGGTATCCGCGAAGGCAAAAACGCCGTTGACCCCGAAAAGCTTTTGCCACGCCGCGTGGCATCGGTTCAATAAAGAGTGTCATTGCGAGGAGCATAAGCGACGTGGCAATCCAAGGGATAGTAAAAATGAATATGGATTGCTTCGCTAAACCCTTCGGGTTCGCTCGCAAAGACGGTTCTCTGTAAATGCAGGTGAACCAAAACCCTATCACCCTTGCGTGGCTGCGCCGCGATTTACGCCTGAATGATCATGCGGTGTTGCATGAGGCGTGCAATCAGCCGCACGCGATTCAACCCGTCTTTATTTTTGATAGCGAAGTGCTCGCGCGATTTGATAATCCGCATGATCGGCGGTTGAGTTTTTTGGCGCGGCAGTTAGCTGCGATGCACCAAGAACTCGCCGCGATGGGTGGTGGCATGTTGGTGCTGCACGGTGTAGCGCGCGAGATTATTCCGAAACTAGCGAATGCCCTAAAAGCTGAAACGATTATCTGCGCGCAGGATTTTGAACCCACTACCATCACGCGCGACAAGGCGGTCAAATCGGCGCTGCCCGCCTCCACACGAATGGTGCAGGTGGTCGATCACCTGATTCATGCGCCAGGGCGTGTGATGAAAGATGATGGATTGCCCTACAAAATATTCACGCCCTTTTCTAAGGCATGGCGTGCGAAGCTT
>JAKFUW010000190.1 GCA_021732545.1 Alphaproteobacteria bacterium
GCGGCGGTCTTCGCGCACTTCGGTCGGCACCTGATAGGTTGCACCACCCACACGACGCGAGCGCACTTCCACCGAAGGTTTCACATTATCGAGCGCGGCGTGGAACGCACGCACAGGGTCTTGCTTGGTTTTTTCCTGGATGATGTCGAATGCACCATACAGATTATTTTCAGCAACCGATTTTTTGCCCTGAAGCATCATCACATTCATAAATTTCGTGATGACCCAGTCATTGAACTTAGGATCGGGGTTGATGGGGCGCTTTTCAGCCGCGTGACGACGTGACATAATGTTTAAGTAGCCAGTTTCCAGTTTCCAGTTTCCAGCATTACGCTGAACACTTACTCACCAAATCCGTTTGCTACCTCCTCTTAACTTTACCGGTTAAACTAACGCCACTGACCACTGGCCACTGGCGACTAAAAACTATTTAGGACGTTTCGCGCCGTAAGCCGAACGACGCTGTTTACGATTTTGCACGCCCTGAGTATCGAGCGTACCGCGAATGATGTGATAACGAACACCCGGTAAATCCTTAACACGACCACCACGGATCATGACGACGGAGTGTTCTTGCAGATTGTGGCCTTCACCGGGGATGTAGGCGGTGACTTCGAAGCCATTGGTCAAGCGCACACGGGCAACTTTACGCAACGCTGAGTTTGGTTTTTTGGGGGTGGTGGTGTAAACACGAGTACAAACGCCGCGTTTTTGCGGGCATGCTTCCATCGCGGGGACTTTATTACGTTTTGAAACCGGTTGACGCGGTTTGCGTACGAGTTGGTTGATCGTTGGCATGCGCCACTTCCTTCTCTTATCCGTGGCAGGCCACCTTCATGGTCTAATATGCCCAATTATCAGGGCCAGACAGAGGAAGGACGCTTGCACGATAGTTTATGTTTTTCATATCTAGCTGCCTGTAAAATCCGTTCTAAGCCAGCATATGCATAGCTTTTTGGCGAATTTTGCCTCGCAGTTAGGGTGCGCAACATAGTGATCGCGCCTTGGAGAGTCAAGCGCAAAAACAGGTCATTTTGCTTTTTTTAATCACAGGTCTGCCATCTAGCGTTTGACAGGCCAAGAGCCCGCTGTTAACACCCTAAGCACTCACATTAACCACGCATGCATTTTTTAGGTTGCGTTTCAGGTGAAAATAGAAGACAATGCCGCATTATCCCGTTGTGAAAACAACCAAAAATACACGAAAGTTCGTTAGGCAAGTGCGGTCTCTTAGCGTTGAGATTAACCGAGCATAAAGGAATGACGTGTGACGAATGCAACCGCCTCCACCGCCATCGCGCCCTTGCGTAGCCCCAGATCACCCTCTAAAAAAACCGCTGCTGCGCGTCTGGCGCTTGTTACCGATGCCGTAGCACCCCGTAACCCTTATCGCTCGCCACTATCCAAGCGCGTCAATAATGTGCGTATCAGCTGGTTTGTCATCGGCGCGTTATTTGGCATTGGCCTGTCATTTGCCATGAATATCCTGATTTCCAATGTGGTGATTCCTGAATATAATCAGCTGGTTAAAGATCAAAGAAATGAAGCGCAAACCGCTAAACAATCCACCTCGATCGGCTTTGGTGATTGGTTTTTTGGCGAGCGCGAAACCACCAATCGCGCCGCAAAAAAAGCGGTGTCTTTAGTGTTTCCTGATGTTCCGCAGCTACCAACCTATCCGCGCGCGCTTACCCTTAAAGTCGGAAGCGGTGACACCTTGATCGATATGTTAACCAGCGCTCAGGTAGATTATGATGAAGCGGTCGATGCGATTGAAGCACTTCGCAAAACCTATAATCCGCGCAATCTGCGCATTGGCCAAGAAATGGAACTCGCGCTAGACCAACACCCAACCTTGCTCGAAAAAGCGACGATCGCTAACTTAAGCATCGCGCTGGATGCCATCGATGCGGTGGAGCTGGAGCGGTTGCCTAGCGGTTCATTTTTTGTTGAGAAAACCTCCAAGCCTCTGTCTCCTGAGCTGACCTACGCAGGCGGCAGCATCACCAACAGCCTGTTTGAAACGGGCAACGATGCGGGTATTCCTGAGGGTATTTTGTCGGAAATGGTCAAGGCCTATAGCTATGATGTTGATTTTCAGCGCGATATTCAGCGCGGCGACCAGATGGAAGTGTTGTATGAGAAAATGGTCACCGATGAGGGCGATGAGGCAGGCTTTGGTAACATTCTCTATGCCATGCTCAAAACCAAGGGAAAGCCTATTAAAATCTATCACTATAAAGGAGCGGATGGCGTCACCCGTTTTTATGATGCTAACGGCGAGAGCATTGTGAAGGCGTTGCTCAAAACCCCCGTCAATGGCGCGCGCATTTCATCAGGGTTCGGCATGCGTCGCCACCCCATTTTGGGCTATAGTAAAATGCACCAAGGCATTGATTTTGCAGCCTCTACAGGCACCCCGATTTATGCGGCGGGCGATGGCGTGGTGGCTTATAAGGGCTGGCGCGGCGGTTATGGTAATTACATTCAGGTCAAACATAATGGTGAATATGCAACCGCTTACGGTCATATCAGCCGCTTCCCGCGCGGCATGTATTCAGGCAAGCGTGTGAAACAAGGCGAGGTGATTGCCTTTGTAGGCAGCACGGGCCGCGCCACTGGCCCGCATCTGCACTATGAGATTTTGCGCAACGGCGCGCAAGTCAACCCGCAAAACCAGAAGTTTAAAACCGGCGATGCGCTCAAAGGCCCGCAACTGGCTCAGTTCAAATCGCACATCAATAAAATCAACAACCAGATTGCGTCCATGCCCAAGGCGACGACGAAGGTTGCGAGTAACTAGGGTATGGGCACGTCATCCCGAACGCTTTAGCGGAGGGATCTTTCAAGCTAGGTTCCTCGTCGCGCTATCGCGCTCGCTCGGAATGACGAACGCTAAACCATCGCCTTATATTGTTGAATCTGCTTGGAAATCTGCTCTAATATCGGAGCCAGCTGCGTGCGGCTCACGCCATCGGTTGTCATCAGCATTTTCATGATGGGGTCTTGGAACAGTTCATCGAGCGTGGGCTCGCCCAGAATGGGATCGTGCAACGCTTCTTCATATAAAGACTGAGTGTGTACCACCATGCTTGCCTACCTTATGCTTTTTTTAAGTGTAGGCCTAGTGTTAACAGAAATTTCGAGTAAAGTAAACCACTTAACGCGCTGCGGTGCACAACTGGTTAAGAAATGGGGGAGCAAATAGAGTCCTTTGACTTTATTTTTCCCTCGCGTCATCGCCCGAGTTTGCTCTAAGCAAACTATAGGGCGATCCAGTCATACAAACCAAGCAGCTGGATTCCCCTATAATTTTGCTTTCTTGCACGAGCGGTTGCGCTTAGCGCAGAGCGAGTGAAAAAGAAGCAAAATTCGGGGAATGACAGGAAATTATAAGGTTAAGTAAGTATCGATACGTTGACAGCAAACTCACTGCATCAAAAAGATAAGCGAACACGCCACGGCTGTATTATCCAGATCATAGGCCGCCGCTGCTTCAATCGCAGTCGCCGCAGCCGCTGGGTTACTGCAACCAGCCGTAGCATGGCCTTGAGATTCAAAGGTGCGCACTCGCCCATAAGCAGGCTTACCATCATCCATTTTGGTATCAATGTTCCAGGCTTCTTCAGGGCGAAGCACGACTTGTTGAGTAAATCCACCCGCTACTTGCCCACCAAAAAACAAAAAATTACCCTGATTGGCCGCATAATAGGTCAGATCCGTAATCGCCACCGTATTCACAAAAGCCGTTGACCACCCCGCGTTACCCATCTTTGATTTAGGTACATTGGTGCCAATCACCGCATCATCCACTGCGGTGGCAGTCGCCAATCCTGTGTAAACACCTTCAATTAGCCCTGCCAGCGCCAACTGCTCCCAATAGCCATAACGTTCCCCCGCCACCGATACTGCTGTTGCCACATCAAGCCCACCATCACCATCACCATTGGCGGCTGCAGCCCAGAAGCTCGCGGCATTGGTCATATCACCGGGTAGCGCAAAATATTTATCACGAAAGGTGTGGGTAGCCGCCACATATCGATCATATTCGGTAGTGACAGAGCGAAGCTCCGTTGCCTTAATCAGCGATTGCCCCGTGAGCACACCGCCCACCAAAAGCCCTAGGATTACCAATACAATGCTGAGTTCAACGAGGCTGAAGCCTTGCTGATTGCTTGCGTCATTGCGAGCGTATGCGAGGAATCTGTTATCAGATCCCTCCGCTGACGCGTTCGGGATGACATGTGATAACAGCTTGTGCGCGGGGGGGTGTAACAGCATAGATGATTAGACCTTTAATGAAATTAATCTGGATCATTATATCTGATTTTTCAGCCTACATCTATCCGTAAATCAGCTAGATCACACTCGTTTCGCAATCGCAATGGCCGCGCGGCAACCCGTTTTAATCACGGCGCTCATCAGCCCATAGGCGGGGGCAAGCTCTGCCCCCTGTTCAAGGCCAATATCGTGATGTTCTAGCTCTTCGGCACGAAATTGCGCGATGGTAGCAGCAAGCGAAGGCTCGCGCTCGCCTAACGCCGCCAGCTGTTCCTGATAATGCTCCGCAATCACGGTTTCAACCGCCACGGTACAGGCCATCGCCGCCTGTTTGCCCAGCAGCGCGGTGCCCGCGCCCAGCGCCCACCCCGCCACATGCCATAGCGGCAGTAACGCCGATGGCCGCGCCTTATATTCGGGAATTAACCGGTTAAATTCTGCCAGATGATGCTCTTCTTGTTCAGCCATATGGCGGATTGTTTCGGACATGGAACTATCTTTGAGTATCGCCATTTGCCCCGCATAAATGCGTGCTGCACCATATTCTCCCGCATGGTTCACCCGCAGCATTGAACCTAGTGCATCATGATCCGAACGATCACCCGGTAATGTGCTCATAATTTATTCCTCCTACGTAACCATATCATTCCCAAACCAGCTAACCCCAGCGACGCCACCACATTCCACCCCGCCATCGACACGCCCAACAGCGACGCGCCCACATCGGCGCAGGACACAATCGGGCTATTCATAATCACCGCGCGCAGATCATCGAGACTCGCGCCAGCAGGCGTACCCGCCGTGCAGCCCGTGGCGCTGTCCCACCAGCCTTGCTCGATACCCACATGATACGAGGCCAAGCCAGCGCCCACCAGCCACGCCACAATCGCAATCTTCATCAGCAAGCGGTGTCGCGGCCAAAACATCGCTATAGCGGCCAGCACCGCCACCAGCGCATAGGGCACGCGCTGATACAGGCACATCTCGCACGGAAACAGGCCAAAGCCATATTGGCCAATCAACGCCCCTGCCAGCGGCACCACACTGCCTGCAATCAACAACGCATAAGGAGTTCGAAAATACATGCAAATACCATAAGGCGAAATCTTTGATGTTGCAATCAGTGGATGGACGCTTGACCTGATCTTTTTCGTGATTATGATGCGCGAGGTTTTTTGTGCCCCTGTGGTGGAATTGGTAGACGCGCTAGACTCAAAATCTTGTATCCGCAAGGATGTGTCGGTTCGAGTCCGACCGGGGGCACCACACATTAAACATCGCTTTAGCGATATTTAATGTGTGGTTTTGAGCATGGCTAGAACCGTCGGTTCGACCATTCACTTAGTGTTGCAAGGAACCTTATGACGCAGCAATGATTAGCTTGGCCGCGAACATCGCGAGCGAATCCGACTTAAGCCGCCACATTGTCACTATACTCTGATTTTTCCTGCCACGCCTAAGACGCGCTCCAGCACCGTGCCAAGCTCCATCACCCCTGCACCTGCAACACGGCTGGCGGGGGCTGCTGCGCCTTCCATCGTGCCCGCCAACTCCCGAAGCCGCGTAATGCGTTCCCCAGTCGAAGGATGAGCCATAACCGTATAAGACATAAGGACTTCATACAGACCCTTAAATGAAAAAACGGCTTCTTCCAACTTTGCACTATTTTCTGGCTTTGCCGTCCACTCCAGCATTGCCTTGCGACCATCACGCGTCAAATTTCGCAATGATTGTTCCATGGCCTTGGGGGTGGTGAGTTCTGCTCCAAACCGGTCGCAATAAAATTCCACTTCTTTGGCATTGTGCCGAGCAACCGCACCACCGGCAATCAACCCCAAAAATCCGACACCGCCATCTTTGGCAAATCTTTTTAGATTACTTTCCTGATGTTTAGCGTCTTGATTGCGGTATTGATCATACACATACATCGAGGCCAATGGCATCGCAATCATGGGCAAATACCCGCCAACATAATAGGGCATCAATCCTTTTCTAACATGACCAAATTCGTGACCGATGACGGCCTTTAACTCAGGCGTCACTTTGCCATGGGTGGAGGATCCCATACTGTCTAACATGCCCTGAGTTAGCCCCAGCTTGCAATTTCCATCCGAATAAAACATCATGAAAGCATTTGGCATTTTGCTGGGTGTAACAATAATGTGTGGCGTTTCTATGCCAGCTCTTTGTGCCAACTCATGAACGCTCGCGTGTAGCGAGCCAGATGTGATGGGCTTAGCTTTAGAAAAATTTAATAACACTTCATCAATTGACATAACACGCCTTTTTATACCCTATGAGTATACCCAACACGGCCACGCAATAGGATGACGATTATGTGACAATCAAGCCTTTGAAAGCGTATGCTTTTTAAAAGCCTGCCACAGGCCATAGCAGCTAATCGCGATCCAGAAGATCTCAATGATAAAGGACGCCAGATTCCAAAACACATACAGCGATAACAAATGCAGAAATGCGCCGACCCCGTTGAGTGCATGAAAGCGCCAATCTTGGCCGGTCACACGGTTGGTACTGACCAGAAAAAACGCGAGCAACAACAGGCTAACGCCCGCAACGCCCACCACGTTGGAAGCAAAAGTAAGGGTAAGCCAATCGGTCATATTGAGAACCTATTCATTAAATTGTCATGCCGTCTTTATGACGGCATCCGGACCCCGCAACAAGTGCGGGGTGACAGCCTTCGATAATCGCCAGCTTCTTTAAGCTGCCTCACCTTTCAGCCGTTGCGCTTCGTCTTCCAGCGCTTGTTTGGCTTTGGTGTTAAGCTGAATGTTCAGCTCGCGCAGTTGTTTTTCTTCCACGGCGCTGGGCGCGCCCATCAGCAAATCTTCGGCGCGTTGGTTCATCGGGAAGGCGATCACTTCGCGGATGTTAGGTTCCTGTGCGAGCAGCATCACCATACGATCCACACCCGGGGCAAGGCCACCATGCGGTGGTGCGCCAAAGTGAAACGCGCGCCACAGCGCACCGAATTTGGCCTCGAGAATTTCGGGCGGATAGCCCGCAATGGCGAAGGCTTTTTTCATAATGTCGGGGCGGTGGTTACGAATCGCGCCTGATGAAAGCTCGATGCCGTTGCATACAATGTCATATTGGAAGGCTTTGATGGCCAGCAATTTTTCGTTATTACCTGCACCAGCTTCCAACACCTCCAAGCCACCTTGCGGCATGGAAAAGGGATTGTGCGAGAAGTCGATTTTTTTGTCGTCCTCGTTCCATTCGTAAAAAGGGAAATCGACAATCCAGCAAAATTTGAACACTTCGTGTTCGATTAATTTTAGCTCCTCTCCAAGCTTAGTGCGCACAAGGCCTGCAATCTTCGCAGCTTCGGCTTCCGTGCCCGATGAGAAGAACACCGCGTCACCTGCTTTGATGCCCATGGCCGCTTGCAGCTGCGCGTGTTTTTCTGCGGTTAAAAACTTCGCAATCGGCCCCTTAGCTTCGCCGCTTTCATCATAAATAATATAGGCCAAACCTTTGGCACCTTCACCTTGCGCAAAGGCAATCATTTTATCGAAAAAGCTGCGCGGTTGGGCGGCGGTGGTGGGGGCCGGAATGGCGCGGATAAAGCCGCCTTTTTCAATGATGCCATTGAAAATGCCAAAGCCCGAACCTGCCCACACATCATTTGCATCAGCGATGATCAGCGGGTTGCGAAGATCGGGTTTGTCATTGCCATATTTCAACATCGAATCGGCGTAAGTGATATGCGGAAATGGTGCGGGCGTTACCTTCCAGCCATTTGAAAATTCGGTGAACACACCATGCAATACTGGTTCGATGGCAGCGAACACATCGGCTTGCGT
>JAKFUW010000231.1 GCA_021732545.1 Alphaproteobacteria bacterium
GAGTTTATAGTGGGTGCATAGGTTACTTTCTCAAAAATAATCCTATATTAATGTGGAAAGTAACGATTTGATAAGTTTCTCTTTACTGATTGTTAGGAATTCTATGCGATATTTGAAATATACAGACTGGCAAGCCCCACAGGTTCATCGGCAAGCAAAAAACCCTTTAAGGGAAAAAAAACAGGAACCTGCGGAGTACAAACCAGCACAGATGGGACCGAATGGAACCAAGGGAGGCCAACATGGTGGCCAAACTGATGGTGAGGTGATGATCGCCGAGCCAAAGGTTAGCACCCGCCGCCCTTCGTTTTATAAGGTGATTTTGCTAAATGATGATTTTACCCCGATGGACTTTGTGGTGACCGTGCTGGAGCAAATCTTCCGCAAAACCCACGAAGAAGCCATCAACCTGATGCTGATGGTGCATACCAAAGGCGCGGCCATGGTCGGAGTGTTCACTCGCGATGTGGCCGAAACCAAGGTGGATCAAGTCATCGAATATGCCAGAATCAATGATTACCCGCTGCAATGCGTGATTGAAAAAGAATAGGGTCTAGGATCTAGGGATTAGGGGCTAAAAAATACTAGTCCCTAGCCCCTAGCACCTAGAACCCCAACAAAAAGGGCAAGCTTATGTTATCGCAGAATCTGGAAAAAACGCTTCACCGCGCACTGGAACTGGCTAAAGAATACAGCCACGAATATGCTACGCTTGAGCATTTGTTGCTCGCACTGACCGACGATGCCGATGCCAACATCGTGATTCGCGGCGTGGGTGTGGATGTGAAAGAATTGAAAGAAACGCTCACCAGTTTTCTCAAAGACGAACTCAAATCCTTGATCGTCAAACAGCTCGATGAAGCACGCCCAACGGCCGGCTTTCAGCGCGTGATTCATCGCGCAGCCATCCATGTGCAATCGGCTGGCAAACATGAGGTAACGGGCAGCAATGTATTGGTTGCGCTGTTTTCAGAGCGCGAATCGCACGCCGTGTATTTTCTGCAAGAACATAACGTCACGCGGCTTGATGTGGTCAATTACATCTCGCATGGCATCGTGAAATATGGTGAGTTCATGCGCCTTTCTGCACCCAACCCCACTTCAGGGCAAGAACATGAGGAAGAAGAAATGGAAGATGGCTCGATCCGTTACACGCGCGTGAACAAAGAAGAAGGCGAAGGCAAGCAAGACCCGCTGTCGCTCTATTGCGTGAACCTCAACAAAAAAGCCGAATCGGGCAAAACGGATATTTTGATTGGCCGCGAACAGGAAATTGAGCGCACCGTTCAAATTCTGTGCCGCCGCACCAAAAATAATCCACTGTTTGTGGGCGAAGCGGGCGTGGGCAAAACCGCGATTGCCGAAGGCTTGGCCTTGCGCATTGTGCGCGGCGAAGTGCCCAAAATTCTGGCTAAAGGCATGATCTTCTCGCTCGATATGGGCGCGCTGCTGGCGGGTACGCGCTATCGCGGCGATTTTGAAGAGCGCATGAAAGCGGTGATTCAATCGATTGAAAAATTGCCCCACGCTATTTTATTCATCGACGAAATTCACACCATCATCGGCGCAGGATCCACATCCGGCGGTGCGCTCGATGCGTGCAATTTGCTGAAACCCGCACTGGCACGAGGTTCCATGCGGGTGATGGGCTCGACGACCTTCAAAGAATATAATCAAACCATCGAAAAAGACCGTGCACTGGCTCGTCGATTCCAAAAGATCGATGTGCAGGAGCCTTCGGTGGAAGATACCATCAAAATCCTGCGCGGCCTGAAACCTTATTATGAAGAACATCACAACATCCGCTATCAGCCAGCAGCGCTCAAAGCTGCAGCCGAGCTTGCCGCGCGCTACATCACCGACCGCAAACTGCCCGATAAAGCCATCGACGTGATTGATGAGGCAGGTGCCGCGCAAATGATGCAGCCCGATCATAAACGCAAAAAGGTGATAACGGTGCGCGAGATCGAAGAGATCGTCGCCAAAATCGCGCGCATGCCCTCTAAAACCGTCAGTTCCGACGATGCCGAGCAACTGCGCAACCTCGAATCGTCGCTGCGCATGGGCGTGTTCGGGCAAGATGAAGCGATCAGCGAGCTGGCCTCGGCCATCAAAATGGCGCGCGCAGGCTTGCGCGAAGAAACCAAACCGATGGGGTGCTATTTGTTCACAGGACCCACTGGCGTTGGCAAAACCGAAGTGGCCAAGCAACTGGCAAAATGCCTTGGCATGGAACTGTTGCGCTTTGATATGTCGGAATTTATGGAAAAACATTCGGTGTCTGGCCTCATCGGCTCGCCTCCGGGTTATGTTGGCCATGAAGAAGGCGGCAAGCTGACCGATTCAGTCGATAAACACCCCTATTCGGTGGTGCTGATGGACGAACTCGAAAAAGCCCACCCCGATGTGTATAATATCTTGCTGCAGGTGATGGATAATGGATTCCTGACCGACACCCAAGGCAAGCGCGTCAATTTCCGCAACACCATTTTAATCATGACCAGCAACGCGGGTGCATCCGAAATTTCGCGCGCGCCGATGGGCTTTGGCAAAGAAGACCGTTTTGGCGAAGACAAAGAAGTCGTAAACCGCCTGTTCACGCCGGAATTCCGCAACCGCTTGGACGCGATCATCGGCTTCAAACACCTAACACTCGATATTGTGAAACACGTTGCTGGCAAATTTATCTATCAGCTTGAATCGCAACTATCGGAGCGCAATGTGACCATCTCAATCACCGATGCCGCATCGATGTGGCTGGCGGAAAAAGGCTATGACAAAGCGATGGGCGCGCGCCCCCTCGCCCGCCTGATTGCGAACAAAATCAAGAAGCCATTGGCCGAAGAAGTGTTGTTTGGCAAACTCGCTAAAGGTGGCGGCGTGAAGATTGACGCGGCAAATGATGATCTGGTGTTTTCGTTCAGCAAACCCGCACCAAAATCCAAGCAAAACCAAGCGAATAAAGATGAAGAGTTGGCGTAGGCGTTGTGGCTGCTAACTCTGCTTCTCCAAAGCCTACATGGCATGATCTGCTTAAGCGCAGTAAGCATGATGCAAAACCGTTACTCGATCTGGCGGCTATCACCAAAGATTGCGCATGGTTCAATCAAAAAGCCATATATGAATTTAATGACCTGTTCAAAAGCGAGCGCGGAGACGATGTCAAAGGCCTTCAGCTTAACAAAAACTCCGCCTGTCTTCGCGTAGAACTGGATATTAAAAAGCTCAATCTTCCTATCAAAAATCATACACCAGACTTAAGCAAGCTGAATACATTATCTGAAGATGTTCTCGAATATATTGCTGATTTTATTATGAGTCCTGATCCATCCGTTCCCAAAGAAATCAGGCGCGACGAAAATACAGAGCAATCGCAAATCTGAGCTCAATTCTGTGGTGAACTACCAGACAAACTCGCTCTTTATATCGACTTTAACGGCCCCCATGCCGCCAGCGATGCACTGCAGCTTCATGATCATTTATGTGGTAATCTGATCAGGCGATCGGGAAAACCTTCCACCACCATCTCACACGCAACCCTTCTTCCTTTAACCCCTAAAGATCGCGTTCAGCTTTTCAAGGGAGAATCGATAGCGCAACGCGCCGAGCAGATTACCCAAAGCTGCCTTGAAGAATGGTTGATTGAGGTCAATAACCGTATTCAAGAAGGCTATAAATCCACGCAGTCCGAAGCAATCATCCCCATCATCACGCTGAAAGATTTGCAACCAAAGCCGCTGGAAATACCCGCCGATGGTACCGGCCCTAAAGCAGCAAAAATTCAAGGGTTGCATGGTGTAGCGATGGGTATGGTGGCACGCGCGATGTCTGAACGCGATAGTCTAAAACTATCCGACGACGATCGCCAAAAACTAAAAGATATTGCAGATAGGAACGATGCAACCATTGTCCCACATGATGAAGCCGCGATCCTTCTCGAACAGCATTCCGCACTCAAAAAAATGAAAGGGTTACAAGCTCCCAAAGACCTTCTTTATGCTCTCAAAATATCTATTAACAACTCACTTGAAACCTATTTCACCAACAAGCCGCTGCGAAACGACCCTCCCCCTGCGAGCAGCGCGCAACGGTGAGCGGGTTGCACGCCGTAAGCAATTGTGCTAGTATAATGACATAGAGGGATAAAACACCAATGAATGCCATTACGTTTGACACGCTATCGATTGTGGGCAGGGACCACCTAGTCACGCGAGAATACCTCAATCAGCGGTTGGAAACACTCGAACTCCGGCTTACCATGCGGCTGGGCACGATGCTTGTTGGGTTTGGCGGAGTATTAATCGCCATCAAATATCTGGGGTAAAACATCATGGCAGCTTTAACGCTCGATACATACCGCATTGTCACCGCGCTTAAAAGCCGCGGCTTCAATGAGGAGCAGGCACAAGGCGTGGTTGAGGCCATTCGCTCAGTGGAGCTCGATGCCGTTGCCACCAAAAGCGATGTAGAAATCGCCGTGGAACGCGCCAAAAACGATATTCTCAAATGGATGATTCCACTGGTCTTGGGGCTTTATGGGTTGATTGCTTTTAAGCTTATCTAGCCGCCAAAGATATACACACCCCCTGCCCTTTTGCGCTTAAAAATACTTGCCCAAAAAACGCATACACGCCACTTTATTTTTATGAAAATTCTATTTTCCATTGCATTATTATGTGCTGTTGCGGCAAACAGCGCCCTTGCCCAAAGTGGTGAACGCGTCTTTTATTCCTCGGGCACGGGGTTTTTTGTCTCGCCCTATGGCCAGATCATCACCAATGAACATGTGGTGCGCAACTGCCTGCCTGATACCATCACCGTGCATGGTGCGGTGGAAGGCACCGCGCGGGTGACTGCAACCGATAAAAACTATGATCTGGCCCTGCTCAATGCCAATTTAAATTCCCCCAGCACTGGCAAATTGCTGATGACGCAGCGCTCCATCCAGCCCGAAGACAAGGTGATGGTGATGGGTTACCCGCTTGATAGCGGCGAAAAAGGCCAATATCAGATTGCGCTTTCTAAAGTGATTCAAACTGGGGGGCCGCAAGGCGAACCCAACTGGCTGCAATTTACCCCCGTACTTCAGCGTGGCAATTCGGGAGGGCCATTGCTCGATAGTTCGGGTAATGTCATTGGCGTGGTCAGTGGTAAAACCGAGCTGTTTGAAGTCGATCCACGTACCAAACAACAGCGCTCCATCGGGCAATCGGATGTCGCAATTGCGCTGCCTATCCTCAAAGAATTTCTTGAACGCAACGATGTGCGCTTTCAGCAAACTGAAAGCCTGGTCACGCGCTCGGATTCGCTGATTGAAACCGAGGCGCGGCGCTTTATTTTATACATCCGCTGCTAAACCAGCCGCGAACAAGTGCGGTAACCATACCACATCCCAGTATTTCTTTTGCTGCTTGGCCAATTGTGTCATTTTCTAACTAGGCGCTAAAAGTTACCCATGCTATAAACAATGCGAACATTTGCTATAGGTTGCGCGCATGATTGTGATTATCGGGTTTGTCTTTACCTTTGCCATGGTGTTTGGCGGATTTGTATTAGGTGGCGGAAAATTCCCGATTATTCTGCACGCACTCCCGCATGAGATGATGACGATTGGCGGCGCAGCCATCGGTTCATTCATTGTCGCCAACAAAGGGGTGATTGTTAAAAAATCCCTCAAAGACCTCAAAAAAATCTCGGGCAATGGCAAATGGAAGGCTCAAGACTATAAAGACCTGTTGTGTCTGTTGTTTGCGCTGCTCAAGCTCATCCGTTCCAAGGGGATGATCGCGCTCGAGCAACATATCGAAAACCCAGTATCCAGCTCCATTTTCAACCAATATCCGCGCATCGTCAAAGACCATTTCGCGATCGATTTCATCTGCGACACGCTGCGCATCATGACCATGAACTTCGAAGACCCCCATCAAGTCGAAGATATGATGGAAAAACAACTCGAAAAACACCATCACGAGGCGGCAGGCCCCGCCCACGCCATCCAGACCATGGCCGATGGAATTCCCGCGCTGGGCATTGTGGCGGCGGTGTTGGGCGTGATTAAAACCATGGCATCCATCAGCGAACCGGTCGAAGTGCTAGGCGCCTTGATCGGTGGCGCGCTGGTTGGAACCTTTCTTGGTGTGTTTTTAGCCTATACCATTGTTGGCCCCATCGCCAGTAAACTCGGCCAGATTTATGATAGTGAACATCAATTTTACCTGATTATCCGCGCGGTACTGGTGTCACATCTGCAAGGCAATGCGCCCCAAGTATCCGTCGAAATTGGCCGTGGCAACATCCCCAGCCAATATCAACCCACCTTCCTTGATATGGAAGGCCTGCTCAGCACCGTCGCGATTCCAGGTTAAGCGGTTAAGTCGTTAGAGCGTTAAGTCGTTAAATAGTAGAAAGTTATGTGATGAAAAAACTATCCGCTTTGCTTATTAACGAGCTAACGATTTCACGATATAACGCCTCTGCCACTTCACGAGCATTAAAATGGCTCTAGACCCCAACATCCGCCCTATTATCATCAAGAAAATCAAAAAAGGTGGTCACGCCCACCATGGTGGTGCGTGGAAAGTGGCTTATGCCGATTTTGTGACCGCGATGATGGCCTTCTTCCTCATGTTGTGGCTGCTGTCTTCGGTTGATGAGGCCAAACTTGAAGGGCTGGCCGAATATTTCACCCCAACGGTGGGTTTACGCGATTCGATGGGAATCGGCTTTGAAGGTGGCGAGACCGTGAATATGGATGGCATCAAAAAATCCGATAAATCGCCTCCGGGCATTGTCACCGCCCCTCCCCCAGGACAGACCGATAATGACAATGACAAAAAAGCCGTGATCGAAGCCGAAAAAGACGCTCAGCTGTTTGAAAAAGCCGAAGAAGCACTGAAAAAAGCCTTTGAATCGGACCCAAACTTGCGGGATATGGCCGATAACATCATTGTTGAACAATCGCCTGAAGGCCTTAAAATCGAGATCATGGATTCGGATAAACATCCGATGTTTGATCCGGGCAGCGCAATTTTGAGCGAATATGGCAGCCGCATTTTGGCCAAAATGTCACGTGTCATCAAAGATGTACCCAACTTTATCTCGCTCACCGGCCACACCGATGCATCCCCTATGACCAGCCGAGGTACGGGCTACACCAACTGGGAACTTTCGGCCGATCGTGCTAACGCTGCGCGGCGTTTTTTGCTGCAAGTGGGGATGGATCCTGAGCGCCCGAAAAAAGTCATCGGCCAAGCCTCGTCCGATTTATTGCTCCCCGATCAGCCGCTTTCACCGCGCAACCGCCGCATCACCATCATTTTGTTGCACGGCTCTTATATGGAGCTGCGCGAAAACGACCTTCCCGCCACGCGCGAATTGCTGAGTGTTCCCGTTCCGAGCACCAAGCGCTCCGATGCCGTGCGCGAGGAAAATACCAAACTTAAACAACAGGAAATTCAGCGCCGCCAACAAGAATTACTCAAGGCGGCGCCAATCTCCACCACATCTCCTGGTACGCAAACACCTCCCAACGCGCCACCCACCGCCATTGATGCACTCACCCCCGCAACATCTGCCCCTGCTGGCGTTGGACCTGCTACAACGCCGAGCGCGGACGTGAATAAAACAACTGCACCAGACCCGATTCGCGAACGCGACCCATCCGATTTCAAACCGTTTGTGGATGAAAATACCCCAAAACCGTGATAGAGTTAAGTCGTTAAATCGTTATGAAGATAGTTACTTAACGACTCAACGCTCTAACGACTTAACGCTCTAACGACTTAACGCTCTAACGACTTAACGCTCTAACGACTTAACGCTCTAACGCCCTAACGACTTAACGCCCTAACGACTTAACGCCCTAACGAAGTAAACCATGCTCATCCGCCCTGTCACCCTTGCCGATCATGCCGACGTGCTAAAACTAGCGCAAGCCGCAGGTTTCGGCATGACATCGCTGCCTGCCGATGCCGATGTTTTGATGGCTAAAATTGAACGTGCAGTGGCGAGCTTTGCAGGTGACGCCGCTCAAAAAGGCGATGAATCCTTTTTATTCGTGATGCAAGACCCTGCCACGGGGAAG
>JAKFUW010000010.1 GCA_021732545.1 Alphaproteobacteria bacterium
TATTCCACCAATGCGCCCACGTTGCGGATTGAACAGATGACGATTGCGGGGTCTTAAATGATGGCCTCATACAATCAATATCGGTCACGTGATTTGCTTAAAAGGCTGCTCAAAGAATATGTGCTCAAACATAAGCGCCGCTTAACGATGGCGGCTGGCTGCATGTTGCTGGTGGCGGGGTCAACGGCTGCCAATGCGTGGGTGATGCAACCAGTGCTCGACGAGATTTTTGTCAAACGCGATGCCTCGATGCTCACCATCATTCCGCTCTTTATCATGCTGATTGCGGTGATTGGTGCGGCGGGAAATTATGGCCAAACGATTATGATGCGTTATGTCGGTCAGCGCGTGATTGCTGATATGCAGCTGGATTTATTTGCGCATCTCATGCGCGCCGATCTGGGCACGTTCCATGATCAGGCATCGGGGCGGTTGATCTCGCGCTTTACCAACGACATCAACATGATGCGCCATTCAATTTCTAACGTGATGACAGGGCTTGCTCGTGAGATGGTCACGCTCGTGTTCCTGATTGCACTGATGTTTTATCAAAGTTGGGAGCTATCGATTATTGCGTTAATTGGTTTTCCGCTGGCAGTGTTTCCCATTGCGCGTTTGGGGCGGCGGATGCGCAAAATATCGGATGGCACACAAACCGAACTGGGTGAATTTACCGCGCAACTGGATGAAAGTTTTCAAGGTGCGCGCGTGGTGAAAGCCTATGGCCGTGAGGCGTTTGAATTAGAGCGTGCAAGCTCTGCGATTGAGCGATTGTTCAGGCTCTATTTCAAAGCAGCCAGAGTGCAGGCAGTGGCCGCACCGATCATGGAAATGCTAGGCGGCATCGCGATTGCGCTCGTCATCTGGTATGGCGGTTATAAGGTGATGAATGGCGTGACCACGCCTGGCGCGTTTTTCTCTTTTATCACGGCAATGCTGATGGTCTATCGCCCCATTAAAAGCATGGCGAGTTTGAATACTAATTTGCAAGAAGGGCTGGCTGCAGCGAACCGATTTTTTCAGGTGATGGATGTGGAAGAAAGCATCAAAGATGCACCCGATGCCCAGCCGCTTGAGATTGACAAAGGACAGATTTTATTTGAATCCGTCAAATTTCGTTATGGTCAGGATTCAGGCGGCGTGGAGCATATCACACTCAATGTTCCAGCGGGTGCTAAGGTGGCGCTGGTGGGTGCATCGGGCAGTGGAAAATCGACCATCATGAATTTAATTTTGCGTTTTTACGATGTGGAAGACGGTGCCATTTCCATCGACGGTCAAGACATCCGCAATGTCACGCTCGCCTCCTTGCGAAGCTCCATCGCGCTGGTCAGCCAAGATGTGGTATTGTTTGAAGGTAGTGTGCGCGCCAATATTGCTTATGGTAAATTCGATGCGACCGAAGATGACATCATCCGCGCGGCCACGCAAGCCGATGCACATGAGTTTATTTCGCAGTTACCGACCGGCTATGAAACCCTGATTGGACCGCATGGCGTGAAGCTTTCAGGTGGGCAACGCCAACGCCTTTCCATCGCGCGCGCGATGCTGAAAAATGCACCGATCTTATTGCTTGATGAGGCAACATCGGCGCTCGATTCACAGTCTGAGCGCAGCGTGCAGCGCGCACTGGATATTTTGATGCAACAGCGTACCACCATCATGATCGCGCATCGCTTATCGACCATTGCCCATGCCGATATTATCTATGTGATTGAGCAAGGCAAAATTATCGAATCGGGAACGCATTCGAGTTTAATGGAGCGCGCTGGCCGTTATCGCGACCTTCATACCATGCAGTTTTCTGAAACGATATCGGAGGCTTAAAGAATGGAAAAAACGTTCAGGCTTCCGTGGCGTAAACGTGTGTTTAAGCATCCGGTTTTTCAAGATATCATCGCGTGGATGATTTTCATTATCATGAAACTGTGTTGGTTTAGTTACCGCATCGAAAAACAAATCCACCCAGGTAGCTTGCCTTATTTGCAAGGCACTGATAATGGCATTTTTTGTTTCTGGCACGGGCGGATGATTGCGTTTCCTTTTTTTAAGCCATCGTCGCGCGTGATGCATGTGCTGATTTCATTGCACCGTGATGGCGAACTGATTGCTAAAGTCATTCGTCATTTTTCTATCCGTACTATTCGCGGTTCCAGCAGCCGATGCGCGCGCGCGGCCACGCGTCAGTTGCTCGATCAACTCAAAGCAGGCGATAATATTTCCATCACACCCGATGGCCCGCGAGGCCCTGTTTTTCAGGCTGAAAAAGGTGCGATTTTGCTGGCGAAGTTGGCTGGAAAACCGCTGATACCAGTCAGTTTTTCAGCGCAGCGCGCGCGCCGCCTTCGCACGTGGGATCGCTTCATGATTCCGCTACCGTTTAGTAAATTATTGCTGATTGTGGATGCACCATTTTTTGTGTCAGAGCATGATAGTCACGCGCAACGATTGCAGCTGGAGCAACGCCTGAACGCTATTACTAATCAAGCTGATAGCGCGATGAAAGCGTAAGCCATGTTGTTTCAACTGTATGCGTTTTTGACATGGATAGCATCGCCACTGATTACGCTGTGGCTTAAGCATCGGCTGCGCAAAGGCAAAGAAGATGCCGCGCGATTTGCCGAGCGCTTTGGATATCCGTCATTGCCCAGGCCCGATGCGTTGCTGGTGTGGATTCATGCAGCAAGTGTGGGTGAAGCAAACTCAGCACTGGCCCTGATATCTGCCATTCGCGCGGCGCTGCCTGAATCACGCGTGATGGTGACAACCGGCACGGTAACATCGGCGAGCATTATGGTGCAGCGATTGCCCGATAGCGCGTTTCATCAGTATGTGCCGATTGATACTCCGCAGGCTACACAGCGATTTATCGCCTATTGGCAGCCTGATATTGCCATTTTTGTTGAATCGGAACTATGGCCGAATTTACTCAAAGCAACCAGAGCGTGCGGCGCGGTGATGTTGCTGGTCAATGCGCGAATGTCTGCGCGATCATACCGTCGGTGGAAATATGCAAAGCCATTTTTTCATGAGATCACCAAAGGATTTGATGCGATTTATGCGAGCAGCAAACAAGATGAAATGCGCTTTCAACAATTAGGTTGCGGTGCGGTTAGCTATGCAGGAAATTTGAAGTTTGATGCCACACCGTTGGATGTCGATGCACAGCAACTGCAAGCGTTACAACATCTGATAGGAGCGCGTCCTGTATGGCTGGCGGCCAGCACCCACGAAGGTGAGGAGTTACAGATACTGAGTGTCCATCACAAAATTGCTGCACAGATTCCCGATGTGCTCACCATCATCATCCCGCGTCATGCGCATCGTGGAAATGCAATTGCTGCACAGCTCGAGGCAACGATAAGTCAGCGTAGCAAGCAAGAGACGATTATTGCTGCCACGCAGATCTATCTGGCAGATACGATGAACGAATTAGGGTTGTTTTATCGATTGTGCGATGTGGTGTGGATAGGAGGAACCTTCGCACCTGTTGGTGGTCATAATCCGATTGAGCCCGCGCAATTGGGGTGTGCATTAGTGGCAGGCCCATCGCGTTATAATTTTGAGAGCATCATGCAATCGCTGATGGATGCGCGCGCAATGGTTTCTGTCGCGGATAGTGATGATTGGGCTGCGCAAGTGATACGTTTATTGCAGCAACCTGATACACGCGATGCGATGAAACAATCCGCACTCGCACTGGCTGGCAAAGGCCAGGGTGTTGCCGATAATGTGGTGGCGTTTATCGAGAGTACGCAAGCGATGAGGCACTGATGCAAACACCGTATCACTGGGCACACCGCACCGCTTTTTCCTATGCTTGGTATCCGGCATCGATGATCTATTGGGCGATCGCATCATTGCGTAGCAAACGCATTAAGCCTGCGCGCCTGGCGGTGCCGATTATCTGCGTTGGTAATAATACGATTGGTGGATCGGGCAAGACACCAACCGTGATTGCGTTATGCGCATTGCTCCAACAACAAGGCAAAAAGGTACATGTCATTTCGCGTGGCTATAAGGGCCGGTACGCGGGTACCGTGAAGGTTGATGCTGCGGTTCATATTGCGCAAGAAGTAGGCGACGAACCGTTGTTGATTTCCCGCTACGCGCCTTGCTGGGTCGCTCGCAAACGCATCCATGCCGCACACGCTGCCATTGCCGATGGTGCAGAGATTTTGATTATGGATGATGGGTTGCAAAATCCATCCTTGCATAAAGATTTTACGTTAGTGGTCATCGATGGAACCTTTGGTTTTGGTAGTGGATTTATGCTGCCCGCAGGGCCATGCCGTGAACCGATTGCACGTAGCATGGCAAAAGCGAACGCGGTATTGATTATTGGTGAAGAAACGAACGACACCATTCGAAAACATATTCCGCAAGGCAAGGAAATAGTGACGGGGATGCTCCAGCCAACGTCACCATTAGACCTTAAAGGCGTTCGGGTGCATCCGTTTGCGGGCATCGGAATGCCTGATAAATTTTTCAAAACAGTACAGCAAATGGGAGCCGATATTACCCTAACATCACGTTTCGATGACCATCATAATTATACCACTAAAGATATAGAAACATTACTCAAAGAATCCAGTGATCATCATGCCCAGCTTGTGACCACGCAAAAAGATTATGTGCGTTTGCCGGAAGCGTTTCAAGAGCAGGTGGTAGTCGTTGAGGTTGCACTGCATATCACACAATCCGATGCGCTGCTTGCACGGCTGGATGCTTTGTATGCGTAGTGCGATAAAAAAAATGCGTCTTATGATCGAGGCCATTTTGGCCTATGTCACCTATGGCGTGTTGCGTAGCTTGCCGCTAGATATTGCATCGGGGTTTGGCGGATGGGTGGCACGAAACTTAGGGCCACATACCAAGGTGCATCGTGTGGCCGTGCATAATTTGGCAAAGGCGATGCCGCAATTGAGTGCGCAGCAACAACAGAAAATATTGATTCAGATGTGGGATAATTTGGGACGCGTATTTGCCGAATATCCGCATTTAAATTCTGCCGTTTTACACAAGAGAATCACGCTAATATCGGGGCAGGAACATTTGAAATTCGTGCAGCAAAATGATCGACCTGTGTTGTTTATCTCGGCGCATTTGGGCAATTGGGAGGTGACGCCGCTGGCGGCCGCATTATCTGGATTGCCGATACATTTGCTCTATCGCCCTGCGAATAATAAAATCATCGACCGTCTGGTTAAAAATATCCGTAAACCTTATAGCCTTGGGCTTCATGCAAAAGGCAATCAAAGTGCGCGTACGGTGATCCATGCGATGCGTAAAAAAGAACCTGTTGCCATGCTGGTGGATCAGAAAAGCAATGATGGTGTTGCTGCGAATTTTTTTGGTATGGATGCGATGACGAGCACCGCCGTTGCCCATTTTGTGATGAAGTTTGACGCGATCATTATCCCCGCTTATTGTATACGTACACATGGCGTACATTTTGAAATGAGGGCACAAGCACCGATGCAATTCAATCTCGCAGGTGATTATCGTGCCGACATCAAAATGATTATGCAAGCGGTCAATGACCACATTGAGACATGGATTCGACAAGACCCCGCGCAATGGTTTTGGGTGCATAAACGCTGGCCACATTCTAAAATTTGAGAGATATAATATGGATCCGATGACCTCGATGATGCTGGTCTATTTAGTGCTACCGCTGGGCTTTGTATTTGCAATCTGGTTACCTTTTTACATGAGTGTGTGGTCAGCGCTTTATTTAGTCTATGAAGCCAAAGACAAAATCCCCAACCCCATGCTGGCGCTCAAATATGAGGCAACTCTTACGATGCAACAATATGGTACCATGTTGCAATTTTGGTGGCAGCATTATGATAGGCTGGATTTCTATGATTTCACGTTACCGCTGATTGGTGTGCCTGCGGTTGGGCTGTTGGTGAGCGCAGGATTTGGGATTGCTTATGTGAAAAAAGCACGCAATATGTTTCGCGTTGATAACGACTAAAGCGTTTTTAATTTATCTTTTTTCAGCGCTGTGCTTCGACTCGCCGTGCTCATGTACTAAAATGTACACTCCGCGCAGCTCCTCTTGCACAGCATCTGCAAAAAGCTAAATTAAAAACGCTCTGCAGATTACTTTTAAAACAACGAATCTTGCCCTGATGATGTATCGGGTTTTTTGCGTGAGGATTTACTGGTGGCACTGAGTGTTGCTTGTGTGCTGCCATCATGTAGCACAATTTCAAATGCAGGGCTTGATTGAAGCTCGGTCAGTGACATGATGGGCTTGCCCGAGGACTCTCTTATCAAAGCAAATCCGCGTTTAAGCACGCTGCGATAGTTGAGGCTTTCAAATAGTTTTTCCTGAAATTCCATTGCGGTTTGTTTATCACGCAGCAAGCGCGTGATCAGCGGTGAGAGTCGTTGATTGATCAACGTCATTTTCTCGTGATTAGCCTCTAACTTACGCGCTATAATTTGCGGTTTGAGTGTATTGGCTAAACGATCAAGTCGCTGCTGATGTTGCGCCACACAAGCGGGTAGCGCATTGGATAATCGGTCGCTCCAACCATCAAGCATTTGGGTGGCAAAGGCGAGCAGTTGCGAGGGAATCGGTAACCCACGTGCGAGTGACTGCACATGTTGCGATTTAAATTCAAACAGCCGCAATAATTGTTGTTTCATTCGGTGCTGCCAATCATCCAACGTAGCCAGCCATTCGGCCCGAACGGGCACGGCTATCTCGGCTGCAGCAGTGGGGGTTGGCGCACGGTGATCAGAGACATAATCGATTAGCGTGGTATCGGTTTCATGACCTACGGCAGAGATAATAGGGATGGTGGAATTAGCCACAGCACGCACCACCACCTCTTCGTTAAAGCACCACAGATCCTCGATGGAACCGCCACCTCGCGCGACAATCATCACATCGGGCGGAGAGTTAAGGCTGTTGAAGCCAGCAATGGCAGCGGCGATTTCTTCAGCGGCTCCTTCGCCTTGCACCCGCACTGGCCACACCAGCACATGGCACGGGAAACGATCCGACAATCGATGCAAAATATCGCGGATGACGGCGCCCGTGGGCGATGTCACCACGCCGATGGTAGTGGGCATAAAAGGCAGGGTTTTTTTGCGCGCAGCATCGAATAAACCTTCGGCGGCGAGTGCGGCTTTGCGTTTTTCCAGTAATGCCATCAGCGCGCCAACCCCTGCAGGTTCCATCTGCTCGATGATGAGTTGATAGTTTGATTGTGCGGAATAGGTGGTGAGTTTGCCGGTACAGATGACTTCTAATCCATCTTCAGGTTTGAAACCAAAACGCGAACTGACGCCTTTCCAGCAGATGGATTTGAGCACCGACTTTTCGTCTTTTAAATCGAGATAGATATGCCCCGACGCAGGGCGCTTGAGGCCAGAGATTTCACCACGCACGCGCACCAAACCAAATTGCCCTTCCACCATGCGCTTAAGGGCATTGGAAATTTCGGTCACCGAATAGTCGGGCTGGTTATGAAGTGGTGATGGCGCTGGCATTTTTGATTTCGTTGCGTTAAAAACATACCCACCATGACATCAGCATCGCATAAAGCCAAGTTAAAGATACTCGTGATCGGTTCCGGCGGGCGCGAGCATGCGCTGTGCTGGTCACTTTCGCGTGCGACGAGCGTGCCGGAGGTGTTTTGCGCACCAGGTAATCCAGGAATTGCGAGCGTGGCGTCCTGTGTGCAATTGGGCGGCTATAATGAAGTGATGGCGTGGTGCGAAACGCAGCGCATTGACCTGGTGGTGATTGGCCCTGAGCAGCCTTTGGTCGATGGGTTGGCCGATCGCTTACGCGCTAAAGATATTGCGGTGATCGGGCCGAATCAACTGGCCGCGCAACTGGAAGGCTCCAAAGATTTTACCAAGCAACTCTGCATGAAATATAACATCCCCACCGCCGCAGGACAAACCTTTGCATCAGTGCAACCGGCCTTAGAATATGTGCGTGCGCACGGCGCACCGATTGTGGTGAAGGCCGATGGTATGGC